>JAJYDS010000024.1 GCA_021777215.1 bacterium | reverse complement strand
GATTCGATAGACCAGTTCTCATCAATTATTGTTTGCAGAACTGTCCATGTAGCATGGAAGTCATTGTTGATCTCTGTTGATACATCATCGATCTTGCTCGAGATCACTTCTGACTTACTCTCGATCGACCATAACTCAGGGGCAACTGCTCCAGGAATTGTGTCAATCTTACTGCTGATTACTTCTGCTTTAGATTCGATAGACCAGTTCTCATCAATTATTATGTCAAGTTTGCTATAGACAGTCGATAAATCAACAGTAGCCGTCACATTAAAATCAATGGCATCAATTTTACTGCTGATAACTTCTGCCTTGCTCTCAATCGACCAATTTTCATCAATTATTATATCAAGCTTGCTATAAACAGTTGATAAATCAACGGTAGCCGATACCGTGATATCAAGGTTATCAAGTTTGCTACTGATTACCTCAGCTTTACTTTCAATAGACCAAGCCTCAGCATCTATACCAACTACTACCGCACGAATAAAACAAAGAAGAGAAAATAATGTTCCTTCATCACAAGGATTACCAATAAGTTGTCTAATTAAACACAAGGTCTTTTGTAAATTAGAATCACAGCTGGATGGACAACATGATACTGGCTGATCAGCTGCCGGTGGTAAATCAACACGTACCGCCCGTTTTACCGAACTAACAAAGGCATTTTTTTCTGCCTCATCTTTAATTCCTCTATCAGCCAAGCTCACCAGAGCATCGCCCTCCGCAACCGTCAATGGCAACTGGGGACTACTAAACAACTTGGTAACCGCGCTTTCAAGTAACGCTTGCGTATTTCGCTGTTGTTGCACAGCAACCACTGGAGCGCCATCTTTTTGTATCTTCTGTACTGCAGCAACCATCATACCGCCACTCATCACGAGTAGAGCGATCATAGCGTGTAGCAGCTGCCGTACATTCAATTCGCATTTCCTCATTGTACGTTCCCCTTTTTAAAGGTCAAAACCATGTTATCCTAACCAATACTACTAAAAGTTAACCGCTACACCAATATGTACTTCTGACTCTTTCATAGCATAACGACCACCAATTACATAGTAGCCACCACCAAAGAGTTCAAAGTAACCGCCTTCACAACGATGGAATATTTCACCACGTAACTTGTGCGTTATCGATGCGGAGCCACATTTATAGAGCGAACAATCTATAGGCTTGTTAAATCCGAGCAAGTCTATTGCATTGCCACCACGAATAGTTGTCGCTTGGACACCGCAGCTACCACAACCTGCTGGACCGCATGGCGTACGGCAGCAGCTGAGTTTGTCATCACCACGCGCCCAAAGTTCATACCCTATTGAACAGCCTAGATTTTTGTGTTCTGGGTGGAAGAACGTAAAGTCAAGGTTTCCCCAGAAATAATTGTAGGAAACATCAACATCCATAACAGGACCAATATTGCGAATTTTTGCATCAGCAAATGGAACAGCCCGTTTTTCAGTACGGTTGCAAACATGCGAAGCCCAGAGCAATGCACGCATAGCAAACCATTTGTTTGGATTCCAGCCACCTTCTACCGCACCTTTTACCTCAAAGTGACCGTTGTTACCCGTTGGCATAAAGAGCAATTCGCCAGGATTTTTCAGTTTTCTTCCTGTTGGATAACGAACACCTAAAATAAAGTCAGTATACCATGCACTCGTATCATCGCCATGATAACCGCAGTAAAGCTCGGTGTCAAAGTCACCAACGCCTGTTACTTTACGGTCACTCATCGATATGCATTTTGAGTTCAAGAAATAATCCGACGATTGTTTACCCGTGAAATTCATGGTATTCAAAATCCATTGCGCCACTTGATGAATTTGATAGGCATTTTCTTCAAGTTTTGGATTAAATGGATCATTAGTATCTATAGCTGGCACGATCCACAGCTTGCTTTGCGCATCACGACTCAGTCCTAATCCAGCCGCATAATTGTATAAAGAATAAAATTGATAGGTTTGACCATCTTGTATTGCTGAAGCAGCACTAAACGTATCAGTGGCAAAATCGTAGGTTCTGGTAGTCCCGCCATCGGCTTCTAAAAGAGCGGTTGTGCTACCAACCGGGATCTCTTTGCCAAAGCATCCGGGTTGACTCGCATTCGTAGGAATGCAACCGTCTTCGCTCACTGTCGCAAATACCGGCGGTTTTGGAACCATTAAACCATCAGCGCTTGGGTCATCCATATTAGTGCCATTTGATGGCGGATAAACACCCGGAGCTTTTGCATAGTAAGGCCCGATATCAATCTGCGCTATTTTGGTTGGCCCATCCACAGGACAGCATTTATAGCTTATTGTTCCGTCTTGATAAATATTGGTACCATCACCATAGGTAACTAATGGAATATCAACACCGCCACAAGTACCGGCCGAAGAAAGAAGCAAACTGCTTAAAAAATCAAGACGGTAGGCGAATGTTTGTACTGGTGTTGGCCTTCCCGTATCTTCAGGACAAATATTGCACACTCCCAATGACATAACATCATCAAATGATTCTGCCGTTTTACAATTACAGCAATCACGACTCGTGTTAATCATTTTGAAAGGCAAACTTGCCCGCGCACCAATACGCCAGTTACGATCGGTACCCAGTTTGCGATGTGCATTAAGTCCAGCGATAAAGCCATGCTCAGAATAACTAATACTTGGCGCTAAACGCGAAAAGCTGATGGCTGGCATACCTGCAGCTTGCATTTGCGGCACATCAAGCATCCCATTGGCAAAGGCTTCTTCTACTCTGAATAACGATTTGCCAAACAAGAGTGCTGAGAGTTGTTCAGTATGCCTCGTGCTAGGACCATTCTTGCACCCACAACCATCGCCACAAGACTTGGCCGAACAATTCCACAATGTTGCTGCCGTTTTATTACAACAGGCCGCTGAACAGACATCAGATGGACATGCACAGAGGTTCTTTGGAATGTATGCTTCATCGGCTACTCTATGATAAATGGCATCCCAACTCTCAATCACCCACTTGCCATCATCTTGCGCCGGCTGAGGCCAATACGTTGGCCCCCGATAAAGGCTTAGTGGCGATCGAAATTCGGTAAATGCTTCAATCATACCACAGCTGGCAATACCGAGCAGCAGCATGATTTTTATCTCTCTTTTCCTGCTCATCGCTCTCCTTTTAGTTTTACCCATCCTACTACTTCACTTTTAAAATTATCATTCTCTGTTCTTGTGATCCCTTTATAGATAAGAGAACAATCTGACAATAACTTTGCTTGGCAGCGAAGCCAAAGCATCAAGAACAGGCTTTGAACCACCATGTGTATATTTTGCTGCTGTCAACGCATCAATTTGACTCGAGAATTGATCTCCAGCGCTGATCGCTTGAATATAATTTACCTCTTGACGCACCAGCCAACTTTCAAAAGTGTTTGTCACAAAAGCAAGCCCAGCCCGTGCATAATCTTGCAAGGAGCTCGGCCCGATGACATTTTTAGCAATATATGGACAAACATTAGGATTTGCCTGTATTACACGCAGATTAGCCATCAACGTGCTTGCCGGAACAGCTATAAGATTCGCGCCATTGGTATAGTAAGTATGTGAACGCATAATAGAAACCGATGGATTTGTTGGAAATAACGTGTCGGCGTCAAGTACTGGTAGTGAACGAGGTGTATCACTCGGCGTTGTGTCTAATGCAAGGTTACCACCACCAAGCATATGTCCGGCAACTAAAAAGCCATAGACAGAATAATCTGATTGATTTGGTGTTTGCGTACTCAAGAAGAAATTGTATGCTGGTCCCGTTCCAATGGCCAGCAAACTTGCGCGTGCATCATCACCACGATAAACCATGTTGTGTTGGAATGTACCATTCGTTATATCAAGACCAATAGTGTCAACATTATACAGTGACGCTAAGCACCAGTCATTTGGCAAGCTGCTTGATTTATCAACAACACCAAGCGCGAATGCCAGCAAACCTTGCGCACCAATTGTAAACTTCGTATCGGCACCATCAAATTGAACATTCCAATTAACCGAACCACCATCAACATCTGTCGTGTTACCAACTTGCAATGCGCCGCCCAGATAAGCCTGTTCGTTGCCAACAAAGACTGAGCCCGCATCTTTAAGGTGGAAGTTTATATCGGTCAACAAAAGACCCGCAGATGCCCAGTTTTCGATACCTAACAATGCGTATTTTGGAATATCCATACGCGATTGGTCCGTCAACAGAATCTCTCCGACTCCATGGTATTTTACGCGGAATTCATCAGTATTGGTTACTGAAGTACCCGGAGTGCATGCACGTAGGTGTTTGCGACCTTTAAAGGCAAAACCCGCAGCAGGAGCTGGACAGAACGTGCTTGAACATGGATGTCCCGCAGTAGGCGCTGGACAGAACGTGCTTGAACATGGATATGTTGAACGACGGTCTGGCAGGATAAGAATGACACTCTTATCAAACATTCCCATACCAACAATGCTGTCAGCAGCCGTTCCCAACACTAAATGCGATCCTGGTTCAAATACCAGTGTTATTTGACCGGCAAATTTAATTGAATGCTGCGTTGTCGTGAAACCAAAGCTACTCAGATCGAGCACCGCGCCCTCTTTGATCGTGATCTTATGAGGGACTTCTGAATAGAAGGTCAATGTATTTGTCTCAACAAAGTCAGGGCCCTTAAGAATGTGGCACACATTGTTAATGACTAAATCAGAATTCAAATCAACACGACCATCACCGTTGGCTACGATGGTGATACCATTAACACCAAGCAATCCGGACGTTTGCGTTGAATCTGGATTCTTGTTCGCCGTACCCAAACCAACGCGTCCTTGATTTTGTAAAACAAGAACCGCCGTTGGCGCTTCAGCCGAATGGCATCCGGTAAGGAAGACTATTTCACGAACATAGCCGCCATCAACTTTGACATGTACTGGGTCACCAATACGCGAGGCTTTTATTTGTAATTGTTCTACCGAACCGTAGACAGTTGGAATCACATCAATATTGACCGGCAATACCGCTGGACATGTCGCAGGGCATGAATCGTAGCTGCATGGTATATAGGGAATAAAGTCACAGTATTGTTTTTCGAGCGCCATCCAATTAATGGTATAGTCTGACAAGCATTGCGTTGGACCAACTGCCGCTGGATTTCTCCACCAATCTGCGATACCAATACGATCGTGGAAAAAAACCTGATTTTTTGGCAGATTGATATCTCCAGAGCCACTCTTGGTTACCATTGTTGAGATATTGGCACGCATTGTTGGTTCAATAGTGAACAAACCAAGATTGTCTACAAAAATACCGCCTTGACCAGTAATATTACTATTTTCTGGCGAATTTTTGTTGCCACCACGCGTATCAATCGAGAAAAAGTTACCAGCAATATCAAAGGTAGCAAGAGGACAACCAGTTATTGTTTCTTGCTTACCGATAGAAATATTGCTCGAATTACCAAGATAGATGGTATGCACCGAAAGCTGACAGGCAAGAGGAACTTGCGTACAGGTATCTGCTATATCTTGTACGATCGTTGCATCATTTACTGTCGTAGTAAGATTGAGTTGCAAGGCAGAACATGGCTCGGAGCAAGTAAATGATTGCATAACATCAAGCTGGGCATCTTTGCAAATAATTGAGCAACCATCACATGAGCTTGCGCCAATGCAGGTTCCTAAAATCATCTGTCTACCCGTACCATCATCAATTTTATAGCCATTTTGGAAGAAAATAAAATTACTAATGTTATCCGCATCGCATGCGAAATTCGTTACCAATAAGTCTACGCCAGTAAAGGCAATATTTTCTTGCACCAACAAATTTGCATTATCAAAAATAATCTGTGGTTTTAAAATATCTGTTTTGAGTGTGAATGATTCACCGCCCACATAGGTCGGCTCAGAAGTCGTATCATTTTTTTCTGATACATAGTGATTTTGATCAGTGTGCACCAAAGAAATATCATTCAATGTCATATTATTATTAAACAAGAAGTAGGCACTGTTATAAGCGAGATAGTTGCCTAACAAATCGATAGCAAAATTACGCAGTGGGAAAATGAGAGGACAGTTACTCAATCCTGAGCTCAGCAAATTTGCTCCCGTTGGATCGACTGAAAGTGACAATACTTCCATTTTTGACGATGATACACCAGAACCAACAACTTCCAATAAACCTTCTACATCAAACACCAGGTTACCCGCACCCAACGTTTTGTTCTCCGGTGCAACGGTGAATGTTGTATCAGAGTAAGTCATGCCAAGGGGATTTTCAATCACACCAAACTTATCAACACCGGACCTAAAGACCAGCGCCGTACAGGTATTACAATCAATTTCAGCAGGTATCGCGGCCGCATTTGATGTTGTTGAAATACCGTCTACAAAAAACGCTGAAGGATTACGTTCTTTAACAAAGCTACTTGCTGGTGTCGCATCCGTACAGGTAATCACTGGATCTGGGCATTGATTTGTTGCCGTACCGACATAATCAAAATAGGTATTAGGCATAATATTTAAAAGAGCATTGTTAGCAAGCACAAAACCATAGCGCGTACCGCTATAGACGCCGGTGCACCATGGATCAATAGAAAGATCAAATAATGTTTGGTTATTATTTACCACCATCATACCGGCATTGGCATTGGCAACCTCGCCAACATTTTGCACTTGAAACACCGGTTGTCCTGCACCTGGTATATTAAGATGCACTGTTGAACCATCGTACCAATGGCTCGCTACAACCATACCACCTTTATCAGCTATGGTAAGCACCATGCGGCCCGTGCTATTAGATGGATTTGTTGGATCAAATATAATAGAACCCGTATCGCTTGCGCCGCCAGCACCAAGCTGATTTGCTTCGACATAGGTAAACAGAGAATCTTTTCCTATATTAATAAAGACGTTATCGCTATCCAGTCCCACACGGGTAAAGCCAACACTTGGACCAGGGTTTCCCATAACTACATAGACCTTAGTCCCCGCAGCACCTTCTTTAAATGAGACGGTACGACCGCCGGCAAGCCTGAAGACAACAGCGCCTGTCCCTTGCACAAAAACTTCAAAAGGATTCGTCGCACCTTGAAATGACAAATCAAATGCGGTTAGATCAAACAACAAGGTACCATTGGTAACTTGCAGTGTAAGCTTTTCTGAAGCTGCGTGGGTTAAAAAATACGTCCCATCCGGGGTAACGGTACGAGTACTTCCATCATTGATGGTAACTGATACATCTGCGGTAAAGGTAACATTGCCTTTTAGTGCAATACTATCATTGAGAACGTTTGTATTTACATTCCCACTCCAGTCCACCGCTAAAAGATTTGTTGAGAAACAAACGGCAAGTGCAGAAATGAGCACTAGCTGTTGTAGAAAAATTTTACGCATACGCTTCATCCTTTTTTTTAGAGATTTACTCCGACTTCTACTGCCCCATACTCCTATACACACAACACATAGTAGATATACAACACTGAGAAAAGATTAAGCAAGAAAATATTTTTAACGACATGAATCGCCGTACTATTTAAAAAATTTTTTTCGCACACTCTGGAATCATTCATAGTAATTCTGGGTGTGCTTGTCAAGCTATTTGTAATTAAAAAAAATGATTATGCTTTTAAGGAAATCCAAATATCATTTATAGATTCTTTGGATAGAATATTCCTAAAAAAATCTGCTCGTGCAAGCTGTTCTTGCGTCGGCAAAGGCAGGTATGGTGACGGCTCAACCTCAACAGTTGGCGGATAAAAAAGATGTTTCTCAACAAGAAGTTTTAAATTTTCCGATCGATAAAGAAATGCAAGCAACTGATACACTAATTCTTCTTTAGCGCTCGAGGATGGTATAGAAAAATTATCTACCAGTAAAAAGCTACCTTCACGAGGAATTAAAAAACCAATATGTGGATATGCACGTATAACACGCGCAACCTCATACCCAAGGCTAAGCACAACCGGACAGCCACCGGAAATTAAAAGAGATGCAGCGCGCATATCAGTATAGGAAAGCACCTGTTTTTTTTGCGAAAGCAAAAGCTCCTTAACACGCATTATTTGACTCGCATCAAGACTCTTAACCGTCCCAAATAAATATTGAGTCGCAATGAGAATGGTCTCTCGTGCATCATCAAGCATGCCTATATGCTTTGGCATTAATGCAGGATTAAAAACAAGGCCCCAGGTAGGATCCGGTTCGACTCCAGCAAAATACCGCTTATCATAGCCAATACCATAGATACCCCAGAAATAGGGAATCGCGTACTTATTATCAGGGTCATAATAAAGACCAGTAATGTCTTTTCGTAGCATTGACCAAAATGGTAATTTTGTCTTGTCTATTGTTTTAAGTAAACCATCTTCGATAAGCGCAGGTACTATATAATCTGCCGGCGTAATAAGATCATATCCCTCGCCCCGCGCAGTTTTAAGCTTAACAAAAAATTCTTCGTAATCTTCAAAATAATTAACGTATACCTTAATTCCTGTCTCTTTTTCAAATGCACGCAAAACCGATGCATCAACGGCGGTCGGCCACGCCAAAATGGCAATGCTTCGCTCTTGTGGAAATAAATTTTTCAAGCGCGGCAAATAGAGAAAACTCCAAAAAAGCGCCACCCAAAAAACAACCATTAAAGAACGAATGACCAGCCACCAGCGTTTCATCATTTTGGTACCACCATTTTCTTAACACTCAGAGAAAGGGAAAGAATAACCAATAACCCGCTCAAGACAAGCAATGTTACTGATAAAGCACTGACTACCGGCGAAGCTCCAGAGCGAATCATTGAAAAAATAAAAAGAGGCAATGTCTGCGCCGAAGCACCGGCACAAAAAAAAGCAAGAACAAAATCATCAAATGAAACAACAAATACCAATAACGAGCTTGCCACTAACACGGGAAGCATCATCGGCGCAATAACTAGTCTTAATGTTTGAGTCAGCGTTGCCCCCAAATCAAGTGATGCCTCTGTATACCGCTTATCAAGTTCATTATAGCTATTATAGATAAGGGGCACAGTATACCCAAGGCCAATAAGCGTATGTCCCGCTATTAACGTGGGCAATCCTATAGGAACACCTAAAAAAGAAAAAAGACTTAACATACCAATCGCAAGAACAATTTCAGGAATCGCAAGATTACTCGAAAAGAGCACGGGCACAGCCCAGCGAAGCCGTTGACGACTATAAAAAACAATTGCAAGCGCCATCAACACACTTAACACAACAGCAGAACTCGCCACAATAAGCGAATTTTTAAGAGCTACCCAAACCTCTGATGAAGAAAAAAGCTCCGCATACCATTTCGTAGTAAAACCCGTCCAGCCGAATGAAAACTCGCTATTGTTAAACGAAAAAACAATAAGAGCAAGAATAGGTAAATACAAAAAAGAATAAATAAAAAATGCATTGAGTGGGAAAAAATAGCGAGAGAAAAAACGTCCCATCATTACCGCGTCCCCTTCTTGCTAAACAACAGAGATACTGCAATGGCAATAATAGCAAGCACCAAGCCGACCACACAGGTAAAAGCAGCGCCAACAAAAATATTGCGTGCGACTAAAAAATAGTGAGAAATTAAAGATCCTGCAAACATATAACGTGCACCGCCCAATAATGCAGGTATTACAAACTCACTAAATGCCGGCACAAACACCAGAAAAAAACCGGTCAGAATACCGCTACGCGAGAGTGGTAAGGTTATTCTAAAAAAAGTTTGCCATGGACTTGAACCTAAATCAGCCGCTGATTCAAATAATGCGTTATCAAGTTTTTCAAGCGCCGTATATAGGGGCATAATCATGAAAGGAAGATAACAATAAAACATCACCAAAAAAATTGCAAAAAAATTGTTCGTCAGCTGGAGCGGCGTACTAATAAGACCAAGACGCAGAAAAAAAGTATTGACCAGGCCATGTCGTTCGAGCAAGAAGAACCAAGCATAGAGCTGTATAAGAAAATTTGTCCAAAAAGGCAACATAAAAAGAAAAAGTAAAATATTTTTTCCGTGCCTTACTTTACGCGCTAAATAATAAGCAAGCGGATATGCAGCAAAAAGACAAGAACAGGCAACTAATAGAGCCAACCCTAATGAACGACCAATGATATAGAAATATTCTGGCGCAAGTATCGCACGATAATTATCAAGAGTAAAACAGAGTCCTGAGCACGCAGAGGAGCCTTGCATAAAACTCAGCACCACAATAATAGTAAGCGGAATATAGAAAAAAAGCACCTGCCAAACAAGCGCAGGTACTGAAAGAAAAAAAGAGACCTCTTGAGCGATAGCTGCTTTTACTAAGTGTTTCATTTTTCCAACAACACCACGTTTTCTTTTTGCCAATAAAGATTTACTCGATCATCATACTCAATAACTTCTGTTGGAAAATGTTCTTCATTTTGTTCAAATACCTGCAGACGAAAATCATTATCCAAGCGTATCTTGTATTGCGTTGATCGTCCATGGTATACAATCGACTCAACAATTCCCTGACAATGATTATCAAAGCCAGTCAAAGCCGTTTTACTGATATCCACTTTTTCCGGACGTAAACTCATATATACTGTGCCACCATCAACAGCCCACGTTTTTTCCTGCGGTCTTGTCACTGAAAAAAGCCCTAGCCCATCACATCTAACAGCCCATGAATTATCTTGCTGATGATGCAAAACACCTTTGAGTACATTAGTGCTTCCTACGAACTGGGCTACAAATACAGACGTAGGAAACTCATACACTTGCTTTGGTGAACCGATTTGTTCAATCTCACCATCATGATTCATAATTGCCATATAATCGGCAACGGTTAATGCTTCAAACTGATCATGCGTTACGTAAACAAATGTCGTCTTTAAGGTATCCTGCAGCTCAATAAGCTCAACGAGCATATGTTCTCGTAATTTTTGATCGAGCGCTGCCAACGGCTCATCAAGCAACAAAACTTCTGGCTCATTAATAATCGCGCGCGCGAGCGCGACACGTTGTTGCTGCCCACCAGATAGTTGATCTATGGATTTATAAATTTGTTTTTCTAATCGCATTGTTTGTAGCATTTTCACTACCTTGTGTTCAATAATGTCCTTGGGAACATGACGAATCGACAAAGCATACGCGACATTCTCAAAAACATTCATATGAGGAAACAATGCATAATGCTGAAATACGGTATTGACACGGCGTTGATGAATAGGCATTGATGTTATTTCTTTTTCACCCAAAAAAATACGCCCCGAATCCGCCGATTCGAATCCCGCAATCAAACGCAGCAATGTGGTTTTTCCGCTCCCGCTTGGGCCAAGCAACGCAAAGAATTTGCCACCGGGAATAGTGAGTGAAAGATTTTCTAGTATAGTCTCACCACGAAACGCCTTACTTACCCGCTCTATTTTTATGCTTCTCATCTTTTTTTACCCACTTTTGCACAAGCCATAGGAATAACTAAGTCAGAAATCGTACACGGAAGTACCACCGCTATCAAGAGAATAATTAAAACAATCCCGCTGTGATCATACCAGGCAGTAAATCCATGGGAAATTAAATAGCACAAAGAGGCAAAAGAACTCACTAAGGTATGTACAAAATGGGAAAATAATGAATTTTTTTGGCGCGAGGGCGCATGTTTACTCATAACATACCCATTCAGAAGGCCCACAAAAAGAAAAGGAAGAATATTGCCAATCTCAGAATACCAACACAGGTGAAACGTCATAGGAATGCCCAGTAGACGGCCACCAACGTAAGGCAACGCGACATCAGACAATGTACAAAACAATGGCGCTGTCAGGCCGCCAATAAGCACCCCACGCAGTACATTACCACTCACTCGAACATAGGTTATAATAGCACCCGTGGCAGCAAAGATAATATGCATAAAATGAAAAATATGAAAAAGTGCATGGGTACCCTGCAGCATAAGTGCTGGCCTGAGCATCGACAATGAAGAAAAGTTCCAAAAAGAGAGTACCGCTAAACAAAAGGTAACTGAAAAAATAGCATATGGCAGGTGACAGACCAGCTCGTCGGTCAATGTACACGCATGCCCGTGACAATCATGATCATGCATTATTGGCTTCTCCATCTGAAGAGTATACCCGAAGACCCCTACGTAAAGCTCGGCAAAACGCCCACTTTTGTATTAAAAGTATATTTTTTTCAAAATAAAGCAAAGAAATGGATAATTTACTTTTAAGCCAAATACGCTATTATTAAAAGGCATTATGGCTCCATCGTCTAACGGTTAGGACGTTGCCCTCTCACGGCAGAAATAGGGGTTCGATTCCCCTTGGGGCTACCAAGATCATTCAATAATGCGGAAAACACCGCGATAGTCTCTATCTTTCAAAAAGGGCTCTACCTCGATACCATTAAATTCTGCCTCGGTTACCCCTTTATACAAAAGATCAAGAAAATCATCGATAGCATCTTTAGTTCCACACGCAATGACTCTCGTGACCAAACCGTCAGAATGAACGCGCTGCACTGTGCCCTCCAGGCTAAGCTTTTGCGCATGCTTTTGCACAACGCTTTTAAGAAAACTTTTAGGCAGGTCACCATGAAAGGTGATCTTCAAACACTTGTTCATCACTCCTCCTTCTCCCTTTTTTTTTTACTACTCCGGGAAAGAACTTAGCAAAATAGAACAGGCTCTGTCAAAAATTCTCTATCGCCAACCAAGCGAAAGCTTCTGACTGCTTTATACGAGAGCTTATCTTCGCCTAGAGCCTCGCTGCGGGATCTGCCAGACGGTTAGGCAACTTCTGCAAATCGCTCACGATAGCATGCTTGGCAAAGTACTGCATTATCACCAAAAAAGTTTCTTCCAACACGGGCGGTACAAAAAACTCAAAAATGCTCTGCTCTTTATCAATAGTACGATCAAAAGCCACATGTTCATAACTGCGAAGCACCGCAACTAAAAACCAGACATCTTCTTTATGTACGCGCGCCCGGTAATATTCGCACAATAAAGGCTCTTTTTTATCGTTTTTCTCATTGGATTGCAAAATCATACTCATTCTTTCGTATACATGGCCTACAGGGAGAGAACCCAGAAGGACACGCTGGATAACAGGCCGCTTTTAACTTTCTACCCTTTAAGATATACCATCATTACCAATCACGCATTATTGAAATTTTTAAAATGCAATATTTAGATTATATTACATAACTGAAATTATTTGTCAAGAGGCATAACCGAGACGGGACGGGTAAATATTCAGTATTTTGGCTATTGACTGACCGACGCGAATGGTGCTATATCTTATCTGAATTAGTGAGCGCCAAAGAAAGGATTAGTAATGTCGACCTCGCTTGGCAATAAAGCCCTTCCAGCCCTCGTAATTGCGGGGCTGGTCTCGTCATATGCCTCAGCCTACCTGTCATCACTGAATCGCACCGATGCCTATCCTATGTATACATCTTTAGATCCCCATGAATTTTTATATACTCGAGAAAAACAACAAATAAAGGGATATGAAACGAGTCGCGAAGAACCGCAACGGTTCGGCATTTCCATTTCTCCCTTTGGCCAAAATGCTAACTTTGGCAAAGACATTGATGGCGATTTTTCCGCATTGGGCGACTTAAATGGCGGCTGGAGCATGATCCCGCTCCTGTTTGACAATGGCTGCCCGAACGTGGCCGGCACCTTCCCCTGCGGCACAGAATTACCCAGCGCCTGTAAAACTCTTCAAACAGCTCGAAACATTTTATTTCCTCCCGCCAATGATTTCACCCCAGGAATTTTTCATCTAGGACTAAACAACCCTGAAGTTATAGACCCCCTTGAACGCTTTGGGTTTTTCACCAATAATCTAAAATATCGAAAACGGGGCCTCCGGAGCGAACTTGATTTTTATATTTGGGGCGGTTTAGGCATCAACGGCCAGATAGGAATTGCTGACATAAGCCAAGTACTCAATGACAAATGCGAAGACATCACCCCCTCTTACTCATGCATTTATGCAGATCTGGGAAGAATTAATCTTACCTGCTTTGCCGAGCCAAGCTGCGGATTCCGACTTCACCATGTAACAAATGACGAAGAAACCTGTTGCGGCGATGCTGATCCTAGCTACTGCAAAAACTGTGCGATAACGGGATTTGACGCCTTAACAACCTACAGCGTCAACAAATATTTAATGGATCAAATATGTGTTATCGCGCAAGAAATTGGCGTCGACATTACGAATTTCCACGCAACATCAGTAGAAGAGGCTCGCTTAAATCTCTACTGGCGCAAAGCATTTGCTATAAATGAACAAGAAGATGATTGGCCACACTTTTTATTCATACCATTCTTTATGGCAAGTGGAAGCATATCTCCAGGTAAAAAAATGAACCCAAATAAAATTTTTGCCGCTCCTTTTGGGAATGACGGTTTTTCCGCCGCAGGATTCTCGGGCGGTTTCAACTTCGATTTTTATGACACGGTTGAAATAGGCGCTGAATTTGGCTACACCAACTTTTTCAAACGCTCTATTTGCAACTTTAGAGTCCCTAATAATAAATGCCAACAAGGCCTCTATCCATTTACCACCAATGTCGAATATAACCCCGGCAGCAACTGGATGTTTGGTGCCAAAATTGCGGGTTATCACTTTTTAGAAAATCTCTCCACCTATTTCCAATATGTTATGATATCGCATAGTAAGGACAAGATATGCCTAAAAACCCCTTGCCCTCAATTCGTACCCGACCTACTTGAAAAACGTTCTGTCTGGAACACCAAACTGGCAAATATTGGCTTCACCTATGACTTGTCTCCCTATATGTCGCTCGGCTTCTTTTGGCAGGCACCGTTATCACAACGCAATACATATCGCAGTTCAACGGTTATGCTCTCATTTAATGCAACCTATTAAAAATAGGCACACTGGACCACACGTGTGGTCCAGTGTAAATCCGCTCAAAAAAGAAATGCGTATGAAACTGAGCAAATTCCTTCTCTTGCCCGCCCTCTTTGTTGTGATTTTGTCACTGGCAAGCCTCTGGGGTGAATCTCTGAGTAAAAAAATAGAACAACGCGCACAAAAAACAGCGCGCACAATTCACTCCTTTTTTAGTGATCCAGCACTGGGAGGTCTTTTTTATTACACATCAATGGCATATAATGCCTCACCAATAAAAGAACAAATAGCAGGAGAAGCATTCATTAATGCGGCATACCATAAGTTTAGCCCGCGCATACTCCGCCAAGCATTACAACAAGCTGGAACACGAGCTCATATATCCAGTTTTCTAAAACAAGATATCGCGGAATTTATCAAAAAATACACTATTGATATGAGCGATTATCGCTATGAAAAACCCCAGGATTACAAAAACTTCAATGAATTTTTCTATCGTCAATTAAAACCAGGCGTACGTAAAATTGACCTGCGCACAAGCGTAGTAGCCTCCCCTGCAGATAGCAAGCTCCGTGCAATACCCATTCTGGACACGCATGCAAAATTTTTTATAAAACAAAAACCCTTTAATCTTGAACGCTTTTTAAATGACCCAGCCCTGGCAGGACACTATCAAGGAGGCACCTTACTTGTTTTTCGCTTGGCACCAACCGATTATCACCGCTTTCATTTTCCTTTTGATTGCGTACCCTCAGCCCCAGAATTTATTAATGGAGCATATGAAACGGTTAATCCCATTGCATTTAGAGAGGGCATCTGGCCAATTAGCGTTAATAAACGCGCCCGCATACGACTGGAATCAAGTGAGTTTGGCACGGTAATTATGGTGGTAGTAGGGGCTTGCATGATAGGCTCTCTTAATTTTACCTATACCCATAACAAACCCGTTAAAAAGGGCGATGAAGCTGGCTTTTTCTCCTTTGGCGGTTCAACGGTATGCTTGCTTTTCAAAGAAAAAACCATAACACTCCCAGCCCCCTTGGTTACGCGATCTACTCATGTAAAACTCAATAAAAAACCAAGCGAACAGACAGCACTGTACGAAAAAAATACTGCCTTTGAAACAGCCGTACGTATGGGCCAAGGCATTGCCATGACGGCAGGCTCTTCAAACGTTGATCTTCTGAGTGATCCCACCTATCTATCGTTTTTAAACAAAAATAATAAAGAAATAGACCTTACCCTAAAAAAAAGCACTATCCCCTTCCGTTATAATTCGGGTAGCACCGGTAAATAAAGCGGACTCCTGACTAGGTTCAGATAGATATGGGAAAAAGTGGTAAAATAAAAGGCCTCCACAAACCACTAATTTGGAAGGCCTTTTTATGCAGCAATATAAACTGCACAAGAAATTTGTCTTATATGGAAAATTG
>JAJYDS010000023.1 GCA_021777215.1 bacterium | reverse complement strand
TGGAGTATCAGGGCCGATTACTCCATCACCAATGGTGATGTGCTTGTAACCATCAATTAGAATGCCATAGTCCGACAGACTACTACCTTTTACTCGGTAACCATTAAGTGAAAGAATGACATTATCATGTTCAATAAGCAATGCGCCATCAATATCATTTGCAAGGGCATAGATCCCTGATTGATTAATTGCTGGATTTCCTGGTCCGTATACAGGAATAGCGTTAGCAGAGGCGATTTGTACTGCTATTTGACGTATGCCAAAATTACTACCATAGGTTGTCGGGTCAACGCTGTATAATGCTACAGGAAGCACTATAAGCGTGTAAAAAGTTTTTGATACAGAGAGCATATTTTCTCCTTTAATAGTTGGTGCTCTGTTAGTGGGATAGTTTTTTTCTTCCCAGATATAAAAAAATGGGCATGCGCAGATCAAGAAAAAGATGTTTTTATTTGGCAGTGATTAACGAGCAAAGCTTTGGAGTAACTGGAGGCCTGTCTTTTGTGCCCGCTTTTCCAGCTCATCTGCGGTGAGCACTCCCATCTTTGCACCGACATGGGCGATAACTGAAGCAGCATTGAGGCTGCCGCGAATGAGCGCCTCCGGTACTGATTTTTCTTGCAGCAGGCTGGAAACAAAACAGGAACCAAAGGCATCTCCTGCGCCAACGGTACACACAACTTCTGAAGGCATACTGGGGTGAAAATAGATTGTATCACTTTGCGCAACATAGACCCCCTCAGCACCATTGGTGACGGCGGCTACTTGAGGGCCGCGCGCAAGAATTTCGGTGAAAAAGTCACGGAGGTCAAAATCAGCGGTGTGATACTTACTTTGTTTACGGAGAAGCGCGGGTAACTCAGTTGCAGTATATTCTCTGGTATTGGTGTGCGATATCAAAGTGGTTTCTTTTTCATTTTTTAAAGAGTGCCAGCAGGTTTGTGCTTCACTGCTATTGAGGATAAAAATATCAATAAAGGCAAGTGAAGCTACCAGTGTTTGTGTGTCATGTGCTAATTGGCTTGTCCCTGGATTAGTAGCAACAATTTTACCTTGTTTTTTCGCATGCCGGGTAATGGGCAATAAGAGCGCGGCTGTGTTTCCCGTCAGCGAAGTAATGTACAGAACATCACTCTCATCGCACGCGGATGCCGGTATATCTTTTTCTTGCAGTGTGCTATTTGCACCGCGATAGGCGAGCACCGTGCGTTCACCGGCAGGGCAGGGGAGAATAATAGACAGCCCGGTCATTTCAGTTGGTGAATGGATGATATGATTGGTTTTTACGCCATTTCCCGCTAGCTCATCCAAAATGAATTTTCCTTCACAATCAGGACCTATTTTGCAAATTGTTTCTGCGGCAAAACCAAGGCGTGAGAATGAGACAGCGGCATTTGTTGCACCACCGCCGCTCTGTTTAATGATATGAGAAATTTCCATCTTTTTGCCGATCTCAAGGAGCATAAAGTTTTTGGTAGATTCTTGTCTGGTAGGGCAGGCGAGTGCCTCTTGTTGGATAAAAAGATCGAGCATGGCGCTGCCAATAGTGATAACTTTTTTCATGCTCTCTCCTTTAGTGCTGCTTTTATTTGACGCGATGATAACCCAGTATTTTAATGGGGATATGCGCAGGATGGTCCCGTACATATCCCCATTTCTTTCAAACCAAATACCGATTAGTTATTTTCGTGCTGCTTTTTGTTTTGGAAGTAAGACCTTTTCAAGCACTTCCTCTGCATGGCCAACTAAAATAACATCGATATTTTTTGTTACCTCATTTAATTCAATTAAATCATTTTTGTTTTTTAGGGGCAAAATAACGTGAGGAATATGATTGCGCTTTGCCGCTAAAATTTTTTCCTTTACGCCACCGATTGGCATAACTTCGCCGCGTAAGTTTAATTCGCCCGTCATAGCATATTCGCCGCTAATAGGCCGTCCGGTAAGCGTAGAAAGAATTGCCGTGAGCAGTGCGATTCCTCCTGAGGGCCCATCTTTTGGAATGGCACCAGCAGGAATGTGGATGTGCAGGTCGTTATTATTGAGCGCCGTGCTTGGGATGCCAAATTCTTTTGCATGCGCTTTAGCATAACTGAGTGCTGCTTGTGCCGATTCTTTCATAACATCGCCCAGTTGACCCGTTAAGATTAATCTGCCTTTACCGGGCATGAGTATTGCTTCGATTTTCATAACTTCGCCACCAACTGAGGTCCAGGCAAGGCCATTGGAGATGCCCACTTGGCTCTCTTGATGCGCATCATCTTCCAGGAATTTGCGTGGCCCCAAATACAGATCAAGACTGCCCGGAGTGATGGTGACTAGTTCATCTTTTTCCACAAAGATGCGCGCTATTTTTGAAGCGAGTTTACGCACAAGCCGTTCTAGCTGCCGTACTCCAGATTCACGAGTATATTCCATGATTAAATGTGCCAACAGGTCGTCTGAAAGTTGTACTTTCTTAGTATCAAGGCCAGAGTCGACGATTGCTTTATTAACCAAGTGGCGTTGAGCGATGCTCATTTTTTCTTCGTGCGTATACCCGGAAAGTTCGATGATTTCCATGCGATCAAGCAGTGGCCGTGAAATAGTCTCGAGTGAGTTTGCCGTTGCCACAAACATTGCTTTTGATAAATCGAAGGGCACGCTCAAATAATTATCGTAGAATGTATTGTTTTGTTGTGGATCGAGGACCTCAAGCATAGCTGAAGAAGGGTCTCCTCTAAAGTCAGAACCAATTTTATCCAATTCGTCGATAACGATGAGTGGGTTGGCTGATCCTGCTTTTCTAATTGCCTGAATAAAACGGCCTGGCATAGCGCCAACATAGGTTCGGCGGTGACCGCGAATTTCAGCTTCATCCTTCACGCCGCCCAGTGAAATCCGAATGTAGTTGCGGCCCAGACTGCGCGCAATGGATTGGCCAAGCGATGTCTTGCCGGTGCCTGGAGGGCCAACGAAACACAAAATCGGTGTATAACTATCCTGTTTGAGTTTACGTACCGAGATGAAATCAAGAATTCGATCTTTAATTTTATCTAAACCATAATGATCTTCATCAAGAACTTGTTTTGCGTGAGCAATATCAAGGTTGTCTTGCGTGGTAATACCCCAAGGAAGCGCAAAAATCCATTCAAGATAATTTCTAATTACCGTTGCTTCCAGTGAATCAGGAGCCGTCTGTTCAAGGCGATTAATTTGTCGTTTTACTTCGGCTTTTACTTCATCAGTGATGGCAAGCGTTTCCAGCTTATCGCGCATTTGTTCAATTTCCTGCAGATCATCCTCGCCCAGTTCTTTTTTAATGGCGCGGAGTTGCTCGCGAAGATAATATTCTTTCTGGGACTTATTCATGGAGTCTCGTGCATGTCCCCGAATTTTTTCCTGAATTTCGGCAACTTCAACTTCTTGATGTAAAAATTGATAAATTCCCTCAAGCAATTCCTTTTGATTTTTTGCTTCCAGCAGGCCTTGGGCTTGTGAGACGGTTAAATTTAAGTGCGATAAAATAAAGTCGGCGATTTTATCAGGGTCCTGCATTTTTGCCAGAATGATATGAAAGTCTGGGCTAAATGAGTAACCCGATGCAGCCATTTGCTCGGTGAGAGCTTTGATGTTTTTGATGTGTGCGTTTAGTTCGGTAGGCTCGCCTGCCTCCAGTTCTACAAAGTCGATGTGAGCATTGAGCGTCTCTTGCTCAGTGGATATTTCTTTTACGTGCGCCTTGCAAATACCTTGCACAAGAACTTTAATACCACCCTCTGGAATTTTTATGAGCCGCATGATCGAGGCAACGGTGCCAATTTTATATAAATCTTGGGTGCCGATTGCGCCGGTACCGTCAGTATTGCTTTTTGCCGCCAGGAGAAGCACGAGTTTAGATTCTTGGAGCGAGCGGTCTATACCCTGAATTATTTTTTCATCGACAACCAGCAGTGGCACAATCATGTTCGGAAATACCACGACGTCCATGGTTGGAACGACCGGGAGTATATCCGGCATGTTTTCTCTACTTTTTTGGTTTACGACGGTTTTCATGAACTCCCCCTTTTTCCCCTGAGTCGCGTACTCGCTATTTTGAAATACGTTACACAAATTCCCCTTACACCTTAGTCTAGGGGATCATTCAAAAGCAAAACAATAGTTACTGTTTTTAGGGCGGGCAAGAGTGGCCGCTTAGTGCAAAAAACGCTGCTTACACCAAGCTGTTTTTTGTATTCATTTGTTTAGTATTTGTATTTTTTCAGAAGGCATTTTGCAAAAACTCGGAAAAAAGAGTACTTTTTTAAACATAAAAGAATTCTGGGGCCAGAACGAGGCACATAAAGGTTGTTGAGTGAATAATCCGGTTATTCTCGCTACGCATGATCTGAAAAAATCTTTTATCCAGGGTGATGAGCAGTTAGAGATTCTTAAGGGTGTTTCCGTTGATTTTCAGCAAGGAAAAACGTATGCGCTTTTGGGGTCTTCCGGTACAGGTAAATCGACATTTATGCATTTACTTGCCGGACTTGATACTCCCAGCTCAGGAAGCGTTTCTTTTGCGGGTAAAGATCTTGCTACGTTTACTGCTGCTCAACGACATGAATTTTTAAATAAATCAGTGGGACTGGTTTTTCAGCTGCCCTATTTAATTCAAGAATTATCCGTGTTAGAAAATGTGCAGTTTAAGGGCTTACTTGCAGGAAAAACTCCTGCCGAGTGTGCCGAAAAAGCGCATGTTTTATTGCAGCAGGTAGGGCTTGAAAAAAAAGCCTTCAGTAAGCCCGGCGCTCTCTCAGGTGGGCAGCAACAACGAGTTGCTATAGCGCGCGCTATTTTTAATGAGCCAGCATTTTTATTGGCAGATGAACCAACTGGTAATGTAGATGTTCAGACCGGTAAGCGTATTGTTGATGTCTTGCTTTCCTGTAAAGATCAGTGGGGGATGGGTATTATTATCAGTTCTCATGATGCCTATGTGGCCGAAACGATGGGAACCTCATATCGCTTGCAAAATGGCTTGTTAAACGTGGAATAACAATCATCCCTTTTTCTAGGGATAGGGGCATATAAAACTTTTATAAAGGGTGTGCTATGAGTTTGGCATTGGGGAAAAAGTCGATTATTAAAAAGACTATTCAGGTCGGATTTTCTACGTTGTTAAGCCGTTTTTTGGGTATTTGGCGTGAAATGCTCACCGTGCAGTTTTTGGGTGACAAAGTATTACTTGATGCTTTTACCACCGCGTTTAAAGTCCCCAACTCATTGCGTAAAATTTTTGCCGAAGGCGCGCTTTCTGCTGCCTTTATTCCTACGCTGGTGCGTATGAAAAAAAAGGATGAAACTGAGCAAATTAACCGACTTATGACGCTCTCTTTTTTACTGATTGAGGGTGTGCTGATTTTCTTGTGCGTACTTATGTTCTGGAAAGCTGAGTTGTTATTGCGTATTATTGCGCCCGGTTGGTTTGTGGGTGCTCAAAGCGCAACTTTTTTAGGTTTCCCTGTGCCTGCAGCATGGGCGGGATTAGGAACGCCGGTTGAGCAAGTAGCATATGCGGTATCGTTCTTTCGCATACTTATTGCCTTTATTGTATTTCTTTCCAGTAGCTCATTACTTGCTGGCGCATTACAGTCAGTGAACCACTTTTTTATTCCCGCTTTTTCTCCCGTGTTGCTTAATATGGTTTGGGTCGGCGGGTTATTAATTGGTCTTTACTATCATCTGCAAGTTCAGTCAATGTGTTATTTTATTTTGTTTGGCGGACTGCTCCAATTTCTGTTGCATCTGTTTGTCTATTACAAACTTCAATTCAGTTTTGAGCGAGTAACGGAAAAGACGTGGACTTATTTTCATGAAATAATGAATAAATTTTTCCCCTGTCTTTTCAGCATGAGCATTTCTGAAATAAGCCTTTTTATTGATACTAGTTTTGCTTCGTACTTGCCCGATGGCTCTATTTATTTAGTCTATTTAGCTAACCGTTTTATGGGAATTCCCCAAGGTGTATTCGCTTCGGCATTTTCCACTATTTTATTGCCCCATTTTTCACGGGTAAATATGTATGCGCCCAAGCGCATGAGCTTTTACCTGCTTGAGGTAACTAAATTTGTTGCGTGGATCACTATTCCCGCTACGATTGTTATGAGTTTTTTATCAGAAAAAATATTTGTAACATTGTTCTTGTCTAAGAAATTTACTATAGATCAGGCAGCTGAAGCCAAGCTTATTTTAATTGCCTTTTTGATTGGTTTATTCTGCCTTGCTATGAATAAAGTGCTACTCAATATGTATTACGCATTGCATAATACTCGTATTCCAGCCTGGGTTACATTTGCTTGTATCGTGGTGAATGTGGTGCTTAATTTCTTATTGATCGATACGTTTCATGCGACAGGTCTCGCATTAGCGACTACCATTTCCGCTATCGTACAGACGATATTGTTTGTGATTTTCTTACGGATTTATTTTGGATTCCGTTTTTATTATGGTCAATTTTTTATGTTTTTGGCGCGCTATCTGGCGCAATTAACGATTATTCTGGGAATCTCCTGGAGAATATATACGCTGCTTTCTTGGTGGATAGCGACGCTGTCGCCTTCTTTTGCTAACTTCTTTTTAAATAAGATTGGATTCTGGTTATGGGCTGGGCCATTGTGCGGTCTTGCTGCGCTCGCTATTTATGGTACGCGACGTTTATTTAAAATTGAGTTGCACTTTGTAGATTAGTCTGCTCCAAGATACGCTTGAATTTTTGTGCAAGGCCATATCTGCGTGCTTTGCGCGACGGGTCAATGATTGTCAAAAACGACTGATTGACCCATTTTTGGCATAATGCTGATGCGCTGCGTGCGCCAAGCCCAAGGAGTTGACCAATCTGTTGTGCGGTGATTGTTTCGAATTCAACAAAGAGTTCTAGTGCTTTTCGTTGTCGTGGATCAAGGGTACGTAATAGGGGCGTTTGGTCTGGTTCTCCCCGATGTGCTGCCAGAAGAGCTTCTCTCTTTACTGCCTCGAATGACGCATACATACCCGCACAAAAATACGAGAGCCAGGGGGTAATGTCAGCTTCAGCTCTGCCAAAATAATAGTTGTGTGAGGGGCCAATACTGAGCGCTTGATAGTAATCACCTAAATTTTTTGCGTAATATTCTTCGAGCGAATACATTCCCTTGAGGCCATACCCTCCTTGGTGGAGAATGAGTGTTGTAAGCAAACGTGCAGTTTTGCCGTTGCCATCAAAATAAGGATGAATAGTAACAAATTGATAGTGCGCAATGCCGGCAAGTAATGGGCAGGGGATCCTCTTTTTGTTTTTATGTATCCAGGTGACAAGAGCATGCATAAGAGGCTCCACGTCGTGAGCTTCTGGAGGCAGGTATACAATAGTGCGCGAGAGGCTTTCGCGAATTACATTTTGGCTTGTGCGGTAGGGGGAAGGTTTCACCCTTGTTCTGCCGTGCGCCATTACCAAGGCATGGAGTGTTTGAATGGTTTTTTCAGTTAATGGTTTATTGTTGGTGCTACATTGATTGAGGTACTTGAGAGCTGCATAATAGCCGCGGACTTCTTGCTCATCGCGCTCTCGGCCAGGAAAATTTTTTTGTTGAATGAGAACTTTTTTTACTTCCTCCTGACTGAGGCGGTTGCCTTCAATTTGGGTGGAATAGTGAATAGTTTTTAGGCGAGCAGTTTCACGTAAATGGGCAAGCGTTTTGACTGTTATAGGTGCATTTTCTATAGTTTGCTTGTTACTTTCTATGGCGATCAACTGCTGGGCCATTTCGGGTGTGATGGTAAAGAAGGGATTATATTTTATCGGCATTTTAATGTCGCTTTATCGGCATTTTTTATAAGTATTAGATTCTTGCTACTATTTTTAGTATACCAATAAAGTGCCGATAAAAAATAGGGTTTTCCCCGCTAAAAATCGTAGACAAAGGCTTTTTGCTGAGAGTATAGTACTATATAATAAGGCTTATGCGTGTCTGGATAGAGAATTGGACAGAGTTTGTTTTTCAGGCGTAAGTCTAGAAATGAGGGTGTTTGGGGTAACTTTTAGGGCCTTCTTATGCAAAGAGATATGCGATGATTAAACAAGTTTCTGCTGGTATTGTTGTCTACTACCAGGCTGACAAAAAAAGTGAGCCGGAGTACTTGCTGCTTCATTATCTTTCAGGCCATTGGGATTTTCCCAAGGGAAAGCTGGAACAGGGCGAAGACACTTTGTCGGCAGCAGTGCGTGAGCTCCAAGAAGAAACGGGGTTGACTGGTGCCCAACTCCATGAAGGATTTTCATCGAGCCTCTCTTATAGCTTTAAAGGCAAAGACGGCCAGCCGATAGAAAAAACCGTTACCTTTTTCCTTGGTTCGGTAGCAACAAAAAAGGTTAAACTATCGCATGAACATGTGGGGTATGCCTGGATTCCTTATACGCTTGCGCATAGGCAGCTTACCTTTGCCAATGCCAAAGATTTGTTACAAAAAGCAGATACCTTCTTGCGAGAAAAAGGCATATTGGCGAAATAGTTTTTGCCAAATTATTTTAGCGTAATCAGAGCTGTATCGTTAGTTTGTGGTATCGGTCGTGCAGTTTAAAAGAGGCCATCGTTGTTTATGTTGTTTTTCGTACAACTGGCGGGCCGTTTCGTTGTTTATGTCGGGTATTGTGCTTATTGCACCGGCAGTAATTAAAAGTTTTATCATTTCTGTGTCACCATTAAGCGCCGCATTATGGAGTGCGGTACGATTGGCGTTATCTTGTTTGTTGATGAGTGCATGTAAGAGTTCCGGCTGTCCCAGAATAAACATCGCTATTGGTGGTTTTGGCAGGAAGGTTGCCAAATGGAGAATTGTTCTGCCGTTGACATCAGTTTCTTCTAGGAGTTCGGGCATGGCTTTTTGGATGTGCTTTAATTGATCGGGATTATTGAGCTTTGTTGCTTCTAGCGCTGATCCAGAGCTTATAGTGCGTGAGTACATGGCGAAAATGTTTGCGGTTTGCAGTGAAAGCAGCAAAAGTATGACACTATTTTTTTTCATGACGGTCTCCGGTTAGTTTAGAGGGGGAGATGCTTTTTCGCGAGTATAGCACGCGAGAAAAAGCGCAGCAACCGATTTTTGGGATAGGTATTTTCCCCTGATAGCAAAAAAAAGGGCCGCGAGTTGCGACCCTTGAATTTTACGGAGAATTTGGTTGCGGGGGCTGGATTTGAACCAGCGACCTTTGGGTTATGAGCCCAACGAGCTACCAGACTGCTCTACCCCGCGATAGACTTTTCAATAATATCATCTGTTACTATCAAGAGTAAGCTCTTTCTGGCTTTTGTCAAATAAAAAGGCTGTTTTTTGCCGTTATTCCTTTTTTGGGTGCGTCTTTTGTGGGGGGTATACGTAGGGGATAGTCGTTCAGGAGCAGAATCTTAAAAATAGCTCTATCGAGGGTTTTCTTTAAAAAAGGCTGATTTTAAGGGATAAGCTCTGTAATTATTCTTTTTGCAGGAGAATTATGACTGTTGTTGTGGTTTTTGTATGGGTGATAGATATCAGACTTGCAATAGTAGGGATTTTTGAGAGTTTTTCCTGAGCAAGCAATTGTTTCCAATCGACTGCTATCAGCGCTGCACCTCTTTGAGTGCGCGTAACCTGCATGTGTCGACAGACAGCCAACAAAGAAAGCGAGTGACCAGGAATCGCTGTGTCTAACGCCTTAAAAAATGCTTCTCGAGCAGCAAAGCGTGCAGCAAAACGCTGTGCGCTTTTGGTTAGGCTGCTGAGACAGTAGTCTATTTCTGCATCTGAAAAAATACGTTGTAAACGGGAGCGGGGGTATGTGCGCCAAGAAGCAAAGCGCGCTGTCTCGACGGCATCAATGCCTATACCAAGAATCATGGGATCTCCTTTTTTTAACAATCTATTGTGGTTGCTGCTCCAGGTGCCTATCAAGAGAGCGATACATAATTGCCTCCTGCATATGCGGTACGTCGATATGGAGAGCTCCCTCTAAATCAGCTATCGTGCGTGCAACTTTGATGAGTTTATGATAGCCACGCATGCTCAAGTGAAGTCTTTCAAATATTTTTTTGAGTAATTCCTGTGCGCCATCACTGAGTTGGCAATGCTTTTCTATCATGTCGGGGGTCATGCTGCTATTAAACAGGTGGTCATTGGCAAACCGTTCTTGTTGTGCGGCAATTGCTTGTTGTACCACTGCTGCCATTGTGGCAGATGTCTGTCCCTCGTGCGGTGCTTTAACCGTATCATAATCCACTGATTGAATATAGATCTGGAGATCAATGCGATCAAGGAGTGGGCCAGAAAGTTTACCCAGGTATTTGCCTATTTGTTGGCCGGTGCAGGTGCATGCCCGTTTTTTGTCTCCCAAAAAACCGCAAGGGCATGGATTGAGCGCGGCTACGAGTAAAAAAGAGGCGGGGAAATCAATTGATTGATGCACCCGAGAGATGCAGACGTTTTTATTTTCTAGTGGTTGGCGAAGCACTTCGAGCGTGTCGCGCTTAAATTCAGTTAACTCGTCCAAAAATAAGATGCCATTATGGGCTAAGCTGATTTCGCCCGGCTGGGGATAGGTGCCGCCACCGACTAATCCTGCTTGAGAAATGGTGTGGTGCGGCGCGCGGAAAGGGCGATTGTAAATAAGAGGTTGATTGCCGAGTTTGCCGCTGACCGAGTAAATTTTGCTTGTTTCTAATACTTCATCAAAGGTCATGGCCGGCATAATAGTGGGCAACCGCTTGGCTAGCATCGTTTTACCAGAGCCAGGAGGGCCGATAAAGAGAATATTGTGCCTGCCTGCCGCAGCTATCTGGAGTGCCCGTTTTGCTTGCATCTGTCCTTTGACTTGTGAGAAATCAAACGCGCTTGTTTCTTTTTGTATGAGCGAGCCTAAAGAACTTTTGGTTGGTTCAATGTGGAGTTCTTTGCGGATATACGCGATAAGTTCTGTCAGATGGTCGACGCCAATGACTTCAAGACCCGCAATAAGAGCCGCTTCGTGTGCATTGACTTTCGGGACAATGAGTCGCTTTTTATTGAGCTTTTTTGCATCATAGGCAATGGCGAGCGCACCTTTTATAAACCCGACACTGCCATCAAGCGAGAGCTCGCCTAAAAAGAGTGTTTCTTGTAAGAATTCACGCGAGAGTTCCAGCGAGTTATTGGCCAAAAGGATGCCTACCGCTATAGGCAGATCGAGTAATGTGCCCTCTTTTTTGAGATCAGCGGGAGCGAGATTTACCGTTACTTTTTTTGCCGGAAGACGAAAACCGCTATTTTTTAGGGAGGTTAAAATACGCTTACTACTCTCTTTGAGCGCTGCGTCAGGGAGTCCTACGATGTAAAAGGCGGGAACACCCGGGGCTAAATCGACTTCAACTTGTACCGGATGCGCATGGACGCCTATTGTTGTGGCAGAAAATGTTTTTGCATGCATGAGAGACTTTCAGTGTCAAATCTTATTTGTAATCTTTTAAAAAAAATAAATAATCTAAATAAGCTTTATGTATACCACAACTTTTTTCTTTTGGAAATAATTGCGGACAATGAAGAATCTTTTTTTGTGACAGGTTCTTCAATTTTTCGTACAATAAGGCTTTCCAGCCATTGTCGTAGACTAGAATTTCGGTTTTATTCGGCATGGGTGGGCAGGATCGCAGAACTTTTTACGCGAACAGAGCTAGTGAGGACTTCATGAATTTTTTAAATCGTATATCGTTACGTCTTTTTTTTATGGCTATTTCCTTGGGGATACTAGTACCGTATCCGTTGAGTGCGGCGCAGTTATCGATTCCCGCCTCGTGTGTTGTTATCAGTAGTGACGCAAAGCTTTTTTTTGCGGGCGCTGCTCAGTCTGAGGGTGCTGTAGAGCACGCTCTGTCAGGAGGTAATCGTGAGAAAAATGAATCGTTGCCACTCATGACTGAAACGGCGGCTATCAACGGTGTTGGAAATCAGAAAAATCCGCTTTATAATGCGCCACTTGCAGTGTTGGGACTTATTGAAGAACGAAATATGTTTGAGCAGATTTCTGGCTATAAACCAGTAATTGTTCCTGCGCAGGATTGTGCGACAATTTACAGTGTCGAGCAGTATGGCATTGTTGAAAATAAGCAAAAGGAGCAACCAGAAACACAAAAAAAGAGTGATGTAACACAGAATAAAGAAGAGAAAAAGCAGGAGCAAACGCGCCTGTGTGTGGCTCGTGATGTAAAAGATAGCACCAACGCGGTAGCAGGCGGCATTATTGCCTTATGTACGCTTGCCAAGCCTACCCGCATTTTTATGGCGGTCAAAAGCCATACGGGGGTATGGGGAGATCGGGGTTCTGGTATCGCCTTGGTTGAACCACGTACGCAAGAAATCGCGCTAACGGCTGAAGAAAAACAAGCTATTGCTGAGGAAAAGAAAAAACAAGGTTCTGAACAACAGGAGCCTGAACAACAAACAAAAAATGTGCAAATTCTTTTCCAAATGGACCTCTGGGCCCAAAAACCTGCAGATGACACAATCAACAGAGCATTGCCTTTAGATGTTTCCTGTGATGCAGTAAAAATTGGTGGTGATTTAGCAAGTTTGGGTGATGCGGTAGATATGTATTGGGATCCCTTATTAAATCGTCTGTATATTGCATTACAACCAACGGCCGGTTCTGCGAGTGGTGATGGAGCTCGTTCTATTGTTATGGGGCGCTTTGAATCAATCGTTGAGATAGATCAAGAAGCACTCAAGAAAAAAGAAGCAGCAAAAAAAGCAAATCCAGCGCAAGAAGCAGATAATGAGGTTCCAAAAAAAGCGCGCTTAGTTTTGCATCTTGAGCCAATTATGCCGGTTGAAGCTTGTGGGGATTCAGCTGAGAGTATTATTGGGGTGCGTCGCGCAGGCGTGCGTCTGTGCCAGCATGAAGTGCGTAGCATGGGTACGAGCACCTCATTGAATTATCTCATTGTGCAAGGGGGTGTTGGTGCGCCGCATGAAACAAAGCGTTCTGTTTTTGCGTTACCCTTAGTGCGCGCCAGTTATGAAATAATGCAAACCAACGGTGCACTTGAAAAATTACGCACAGAGTTTGCCGATAAAATAAAGGAAGGAGATACAACTGCGGCTGCGACAGTGCAGGAAAAAATAGAGGCATTAATGCGCATGCGCCATGCAGCTGAGTTACGGCAGGGTGTTCTTGCGTGTCGGCATGAAGATCCGCGGACCACCGATGCTTTTGCTCAAACAGCTCCGTATCGCTTTGCCGATAGAGGTTTTAAAAAGCCGGCCATGAGTGTGTCTGATGTTTATTGCGCGCATGATGTGGCTGCATGCGTCGGGGGCGGACCTCTGTTTGCAGGAGATATTACTTCGCTTGCCGTACGAGGTGATTCGGTATTGGTGACGGTAGCCGATGCAGCACCAGGGCAACAACCGGGAGTCTTTTATTCACAAGCTTTGTTTGATCAAACGGGAAAAATTAAAAATTGGACGCTCTGGCGTCGTGCCGGCACCTGGACAACTGCTGATGGTGTTCAAGAAAAAATATTCGGTTTAGCCATTGATGGGCTTGATCAAAGAATGGCTATAATTGGTGATTCATCAGAAAAAATAACTGCTATTAAACGCTCACTTTGGCATAAAGGGGAAAAAGACGGGCATGGATTGGTGCATGCGCTCAATACAGTATTTGAAAAAGAACAAACAGGAGTATTGGGATTGTTTGATTTTCCTGCTGGAATACCAGGGCTTGCTGATGCATCATTGTTTGCGGCGCTTGGTTCACGTTGTGTTGTTTTGGCGCATACGGGTTCGGTGCTTGACGGTGTATTGGTGCCCCATACAGGAAGTTTTGTCTCAGACATAAGCTTCTGTACTGATGGATCGGCGCCTTGTCTCCCTGATGTTTCTGGTGTGCCAAGTAATGCCATTCCGGCTCAAACGCGGGTGCTTTCTATGAGCGGCGGCGACCTCGAGCAGATAAGTCCTTTAACCTCTATCGAAATAGTATCGTATAAAAATACCGGCGTTGTTTGCGCTGCGGGTGTTGGTGGCATTGCGGTGTTGGTTGATGCGCAGGGTTTTGGCTGGAATCAGTTTGCTCAATTTTCTCAGCTGCCTGCTACATTGCATTGGAAAAAAATAAGTTCGTTGCCATTTGTTACTAAACTTATGTGTGATGATTGTTTTTTGTATGCATTGAGTGATGCTTCTTTAGTGCGTATCGATCTTCATCAGGTTGATTTTTCAGCAGATTCGATTGCACAACAAACAGCGATGGTAACAGAAATAGCCGCGGTTGCATCGATGCCGGGTTTGAATACACGAAGTATTTTTACTGACTGTGTGATCTCGGGTAAATTTGCGGCACTTGGTACCAGCAAAGGGTTGCTATGCCTGGGCAATGGAAAAGATGTGAGAAATGTTTCAAGCGCGAGTGATGCTCAGTGGACTCCTGTTACACTTCCTGAGAATCTGGGTGTGGTAAATCGATTAATTCCTATCTCAGCGACTGGCCGCGCGCAAGATGTGGCGCGTTGTGGCGGAGGGATGCTTCATGTTCTTGATGTGAACCTAGGAAAAAATAAAGGACACTTGGTACGATTTACTGTTGCAGACTTACAGAAGGCAGAGCTTGACGATTCTTGTCTGCAGCTATTACCTGATTATTTCTTTAAAGGTTGTCCTGCGCCTTGTTTAGACTTTGAAAGTTATAAAGATCAGTTTATTACTGATGGTTCGCTGCATCTTGTTATGCGTAATCGTGATGGTGAAGATGCGCCAAGTGTTCAAGCCGCGACACCGAGTTTCCGTGCGGGATCTCGAGGGTTGGGAAAAACAACAATTGCGCTTCCTATAGAAGTAAGTAAGGCGCATACTGTTTCTTGTGCTGTACGCTGCAGTGCAACAGGTGCTTGGCTTGTTGGTGGTGATATGGGGGTTTATATAAACGAGTAAAATTGCATGCATGCACTGTGCGTGCTTAGTCTGGTGAGAGTAACTATGATATCTAAAAAAAATATTTTTCGATTAGTGGGTGGTGTGTGTTGCGTCACCGTGTTGTCTTCCAGCGCGATGATTGTTTTTAAGCCCCATGATCCGCTCATTCGCCCTGATTTTCGTTTCGAGAAAAAGGGTGAGTTAGCGGTATTTGCGGAGCATGGTTTTAAAGCACGTGCTTTTGATGGTGCTGGTAATAAGACTAACGCATTGCAAATTTGGCATTGTGATCAAGATGCCCTTGCTATGCTCAAAGGATTTCCCGAAAACAGTCCCGAGACCGAATTATTAGAACAGGTAAATGCAACTGATGATGGTACGCGCGGCCACTTGAATTTTTGCGGTGATTTACTTATGGATGCGGGTGCCATTTTTGGCCGTTACCATTTTTACCGCGATTGGTTTTTAACCTCGTATGTGCCTTTTTATCGCATGCAATTGAAAAATGTTGCTATTCGTGATTTTACCCAAGACAATACGGCTGCTGATAGGCGGGTGAAAGAGTTTCTTACCGGGCCAATTGCCCAAGTGACCGCTGATATGGGGTGTCTGAGCCTCGCTCCTTGGACACGCACAGGATTTGGTGATTGGACCGTATTGCTTGAATGGGTACATAACTTCTGGCAACCAAAACCATTTTTAAAAAATGTCATGCTTAACTGGCGTCTTGGTCTGGCGGTACCGACGGGTAAACGAGAAGATGAAAATAGACTCATGGCATTGCCCTTTGGTTATGATGGGAATATGGGATTAATTTTTGGTGGCAACCTTGAATTGTTGCTTGGCCGGTACGTAAAGGTTGGCTTGGATGTTGAATTAGTACAGCAATTTGGCAATACCCGTGATCGCCGTATCAGAACCAACCGAGATCAAACTGATTTATTGTTATTGCAGAAGGTATGCGCCTATAAAGATTTTGGTATGACGCAGAAATTTGACCTCTATCTGCAAATGTTTAGATTCTGGGATGCATTGTCATGTCGCGTTGGGTATCAATTCTTAAAACATGGCGATGATTTTTTAAGTTTGTATAATCAAGACTTCTCTTTCCATGTGGCTAATACTGCGCGGCCGCTCCAAGAATGGACGGTGCACCAAGCGGTGGTTAACCTTTCGTATGATTGTGCCAAGCATCTTAAACCAGATGCGGTGTTTAAACCGGCAGTCTCTTTGTTTGGCTATCTGCCTTTCAATGGCAAAAGATCAGTAGCGTTTCCGATGATTGGCGGTATGTTCGCGGTTGATTTCTAGCGGAGAGTATGTCGGTGAATTTATGTTATTGCAAAAAGAGAGAGCGGCAACTAAGCTTAGTTGCCGCTCTCTCTTTTTGCAATATTT
>JAJYDS010000022.1 GCA_021777215.1 bacterium | reverse complement strand
CTTAACCTCTATGTTAAAAAGTACAATTCTTATCGTCCTCACCAAGCTTTACAGTACCTGACTCCTCTGCAATACTTTAGCTCTGTATCGGAGGCCTAATTTTTCCCAAATGTATTGAACCAGGTCATTTTTTTGCTTTTTAGCCAAATCCACGTATACTTATGATCCATAAAAGAAGTGTATTTGAAACAAAAAAGGCTATGGTGAATGTAGCTCAGATGGTAGAGCGCCAGACTGTGGCTCTGGTGGCCGTGGGTTCGATCCCCACCATTCACCCCAAAGTTCTTTAAAATGTTGCAACACGTGTAAAAACACGGTACATTGGTCTCAGTGTCGGGATGTGGCGCAATTGGTAGCGCACTCGCTTTGGGAGCGAGGGGTTGCCAGTTCGAGTCTGGCCATCCCGACCATTTTTCTTTCTATCCCACTTTCATCTTCCCTCATCCAATCAACCATTCAAACTCAAATAAGCCGCAAATCATTGCTATTTAACAGCGCTTTCTTGTAAAATTAAAGCTGAACATTTAATTATTTAAACGTATTTCTATAATCAAGGAGCGTTTTCATAAACAAACAATCGATCTTCATACTTGCTCTCATCATTGGACAAACAACTCTCATATGCGGCATGGAACAAGAACAGCCCTCAAGCTATCCTATAGAAAAATCAGCATCAATGATATCGCTCGAACAAGCATTAGAAAATTTCAAACAACAACAAGAAGAAGAACCGGCACTCCAACGCGTAGAAGCACAACAACAAAAAAAGATAAGCAGGCATGGTAGCCCAGTAGGATATAGCCAAGAAAAACTCCAAAAAGAGCTCAACGAAGCTCTTGCTCAATACGAAAAAGAAACACAAAAATTAAAAGAGATAGCACGTCAGCTCGAGCAATTGAAAACAATGAGAGATAAGGCCCTCAAAAGAGACTCATCCTCACCCACCGTTTGACAGCGAAAACAGGATTGAATAACGGTAAGTCAGCACAAAATTAGAATATTTATTTGTTTTTTGTCACGAATGATTTATTTTGATGCAATCAGATCATAATTTACGGAGGCCGCACTGTTCTGCCTCCGTAAATTATTGCTTTTACTCACCATCTACACCTAATCTTTTGATCATGTAACAAAACAGTATTGTTCTCTGTTTGATTAAGGAGTAGTGATGGTGCGTAAGATATTTTTTCTCATACTGATAATAACACTCGGGAATGCTTGCACTCTAAAAAGCGAACCACTTTCCACCAATCGATTGGCCATAATTCTTGATGAATCTGAGGGAATGGGAAATTTTGAAGGCGCAATGCTCCGCACCGCCTTTGCCCTCTTCATCCAAAAATCCACACCCTTCATCATATCCTCAGCTCTTTGGGACTGGATTGTTCTCCAAGGCCATATAGCACGCGACATCAAAACCTTATCAAAAAAAGACTTTGCAACAAAATATCCTGCATTACGCACCCTCATAACTGATGATTTTGATCTGGGTCTACACGCACTAAAGCTCACCCAAAACACACTGGAAGCATATAAAACAACAGACTTCCTGAGGCTAAAGCGCTATCACACTCTTTAAAAAAGCTCTTAGCCAAAGCTCACAATCAGGATCTAGTACAAAATTTTACTGAATCAATCTTACTTACCGCCCGCATTCGCTTCAATGCCGCCGAATGGTATTGCTCCCCATTTGGCAACAATCGATTTCTTTTATTTGTACCTAAGCAGTACGCAGAAAAAATGGGCCCCTCGCTTGGCCTATCAACAACAAAAAAACAATTCCCTCAAGAATTACTCGATTTTAATATGGCCCGGCAACGATTTTCAAAACGTATGGATGCATTACTCAATAATACATCATACGACCAAGAACCTAGTTTGGGCACTGCATTTTTAAACGCATTCTCCTCTCTGTTTGCTCCACAAAAGCCTACCGATCATCTTCGCTGGGCAATCTATCTTATTGGCCATGGTGGACAAGAAAAAAAAGGAATTCGCTATGAAATACTGAATGAAGTTATCGAACTACAACAAACAATAGAAGATGATCAGGAAAAGCTTGCTAAAGAATTGGATGCTTTATTCATTGAAAAAAGGAAATTGGAACGAATCAAAAACGCGCGGCTTCTACAACAATTGGTACAAAAACGTGAACGAAGAATAAACGAACTAAAAAAAAATATCGAAAGTGACACAGAGCGGCTCAACGTACTGCTGCGCTCGGAAAAAAAGACAGAAAACGTTGAACCATCTCTCGCATCGTTGTCGCTAGCAGAATTCAAAACATTCCTCTCCTATCTCTCTCACACAATAAACACAACAGTATTTGCATATATGACCTGTTTTGCCGCCGGTTCCAATCTGTATAAAGTCTATCAGCACGATCAAGAACGAAACATTATCGACAACTATCCCTTTGTCATAGGCAGTGCTGGCATAAGCGCAGGAATAACGGAGGCTCCCGGCGTCACTGATTTTGACAACTATCCACCCGAAGAAACCGCCAAAGATATACGGAATTATAAAAAACCAATGGTAAAAGCAATTGCCAATTACGATCTCTTTTTCAGCTTGTGTGAAAAAGATGCTCCCGTCGATTGGGCTCAGGCATTTAATGCCATTTTTGCTTATACAAAATTTCCTAAGGATAATCTTCCCTTGGTAAAATTCCCCGGCACTCCGTGGTTTATGGTGCCCGCCCTTAAGGATGAAATTGTCTCTCTGAGCTCGGTCATAGCCGCAACTCGCGAACCTCATGAAGAATTAGTGTTGGAAAATCAAAAAGCTATTTTGGTCTATGCCCCTGAAATACCGTTTTCCATCAGATACGCACCAAGAATATCTGCCGGTAAAATAAAAGAGGTGCCCGTCTACATCTCTATGATACCCGGCTATGCACACCATGCATTTACCTCCATTTATGCACCAGAATATGAGGCCTCACGAGTATTAAAATCGTTTTTTAGTTATCCTGAAGAACAAGATGAAAAGATTTTTTCGATCGACAATTTGGAGGTGACGAACGATATTCTGCCAGAAATTCGCCAGAAAACTATCACACTGCAAAACGTTTTTTGCATTAACCATGCACAAACGCTGGGACTCGCAAACATGTTCGCATCCAGAGCAGGAAGTGACAATATGGTCTGTTTTAGTCTGAACGGCCAAGCATATGGATGGAAATGGCCACAAGATGGGGATATACTTTTTTCTGCACACGCTCCTGAAAAAATAGACCCGCGGTACGAGGGATTAATATATATAGCGCTGGGAGGCTCAAGAAAATACAAAGTTAAAACGAGACAAGAAAAAAGCTACACCCCGGCAAAAACAGAATTTACTCCCGCAAAAAGAGAACTTATTAAAAAAGTGCTTGAGAAAAAAATTGAGGAAATGCAACAAAAAACGCCCCAGCCAAAACAATCAACCCGAATGAAAAAATCATACACTAACAAAAAAATAACTACCGCTTGACACGCCTGGGTATGTTGGGTGTAGTATAGACTTCAAGTAATGTGTATTTTTAAAAAAGAGTATCCCATGGCAATCGGTCTAACACACAGGCACTCCCTGATTAATAATCAGCATTCTAATTGCCAACAACAGAATAATAATAATCCTGTTGTATACCTGGGGTACGCACAAACAAAAAAACCATAACAAAACCACAAAAATAACGCACGAAAAGCACACCCCAGCCGTAAAAAGCTGGGGTTTTTTATTGCGCTCATAAAAACGAAAGGACAGGCATGAATACCGACGACGATAATAATAATCCCCCTGCAAAAAAAATGAAAATTAAAAAAAGAATAGAGCCGCACTGGCGCGGCCCCTAAAAAAGAAAGTCTCAAACATGTCAGACACTATAAAAAAAGACTCGCTCACTCTTAAAGAAACAGAAAAAGCTATTCTATATATAAAGAGACACTTTCAAGATAAACTAGCTCGCGAGCTTAACCTCATGCGCGTCACCGCACCTTTATTTGTAAAAGCTGGCACCGGCATCAACGATGATTTAAACGGCATTGAACGCCCGGTGAGCTTTACGGTCAAAGATGACGGCGAATCAAAAGCCGTCGTCATCCATTCACTCGCCAAATGGAAACGTATGGCACTCGCTCGCTATGACATGCAACCAGGAGAAGGTTTATATACCAACATGAATGCCATTCGCGCCGATGAGGAACTTGATGCCATCCACTCGCTCTACGTTGATCAATGGGATTGGGAACGGGTAGTAAAGGCAGAAGATCGCACTCTCGATTTTCTTAAAACAATCGTAAAAAAAATCTATACGGTCATTCGAGCGACAGAACACGAAATAGAAAAAAAATATCCCGCACTCAAGGCTCACTTGCCTAAAAAGATTCATTTTGTACATGCAGAAGAACTGGAACATCTCTACCCTACCCTCACGCCCAAAGAACGGGAGCATGCAATCTGCAAAAAATATGGCGCGGTATTTTTGATCGGCATTGGCAGTACACTTGCCAATGGCATACCCCATGATGGACGTGCATCAGATTATGATGATTGGTCAACACCGACAACTGCAAAGCTTAAGGGGTTAAACGGCGATATTTTAGTCTGGAACCCCGTACTTGCATCAGCATTTGAACTCTCTTCTATGGGAATTCGGGTTGATAAGGCAGCTCTTGAACGCCAACTTGCGCTTCATGGCCACGATGAACGTAAAAAGCTTCTCTATCATCGCATGGTTCTGGCAGAAAAACTCCCCTTAACCATCGGCGGCGGCATCGGACAATCACGACTATGCATGTATCTGCTGGGTAAGAAACATATTGGGCAAGTACAAGCAAGTATCTGGCCAGATGCACTGCGCGAAACATGCAAAAAACAGGGGGTCGTATTATTGGGCTAATTCAGTAAACAAAAAGTGAGCGCCGTTTTTGCTTTGAGCAAAAACGGCGCTCACGAGATTTTAAAAACAAAACATTTTTTAATGCCAATACCCATTAGAGCCTAGATTATTTTCATCTTCCGGCTCCCCAGTCGGCAACGTGCCTATTATGGGGGTATAACGAGGCTCTTGCTCGCTAAATCCCGGCAAGGTTCGTATTCCCATGTGGTGCTGCATTAAAGGACTCTCGCGATAAACATTACTTCCCAGCAAAGAAATCGAAGGATCTTCCAACGGTGCGGGATCTGAACGAGTAGACCGCGCACAAGCAATTGGCTGCGAGATACTTTTTTCCCGTGCGAAAGTTGCTCCCTCAGGAGCTTTTTTTTCTATTGCTTGATTCGACATAGCTTGTTCACGCTCTTGTAATACAGAAAGACCTTCATTAAGTTGCTTTTTCATTGCACTCAGCACCTTTTGTACAACTACATTACGGCGTTGCAACTGTCCACGCAAAAAAGCTTCTTGGACTCGAGAATCATACGTAAGCTCTGGATTCATATCTTGAAGCGCCAGATAGTTTCGGTAGGATTGCGCCATACGAAACGCCTGCTCTCTATCTTGCCCAGCAAAGATATCACTGCGCGATTCCTCCTGCATAGCACGGGCAGAAAAAGCTACTCCGCCAGCAAGGGCGAACCCTATCACACATATAACCGATACTTGTTTCGATAAAATCATAACCACAACCTCCTGAAAGCACTACGCACTCTATTTTGCTCTGCTAATAACGATCTAAAGAACATTTAAAAATATCTGGGTGAACAAAGCTTAAAACACTAACCAGACAATACTTCTATAAAAAAACTTTTGGCATAACTTTAACATAAAGTATAGCACACCAACAAAATAGTGCAAGTAGAAAAGCTTTTCAAGAAGCATAAGAAAAACTCGCCACTCCAGATAAAATAAGAGCGTTTTCGTAAAAAGACAGCAAAAACGTGAGGCTCAAAAACTCTTGCATTAATCGTATACCTTTTTCCATACTGGAGTAGGTTATTTTTTAGTTTTTTAAAGGGAGATACCATGATAAAACTAAATTTAGCAGCCTATGATCACGCTGAAAGACTCATAAAAAACGGTCTTGAAATAGAATACGATACAGACAATTGGTTTGAGGTGCGTCCTACAAATAATGAAATCGTAAATTATCTGGACACTCATGCGCTTGAAGAATTTGGCAGCTGGTTCCTTGGCATTGATACGGATGCTGATCCTAAAGCGTATAAAAAATTCGTCTATCCTTTTGGCGATCTGAAAGTCATCCATCGCAGCGCTTTAATTTTAGCCGAGCAAGATGCTAAAAGAGATGAAGATAATGAGATAGCTGACGCTGCTGCAAAATTATTAACAATGATTAAACAACACAAACGAAAATAATCATGGCCTCCGTAAAACCTACGCTGTTTAAGGACTTGTCAACCTCGCTGCTTAAAAAAATAAAAAAAAGTAAGCAACCAAGCTTTATACAACCAATGCTCGCCACGCTTACTAAAGACTATTTTTCAAGCAAAGACTGGCTCTATGAACATAAATTTGATGGCGAGCGCTGTCTTGCGTTCAAAAAAAAGGGCATAGTTAAACTCATGTCGCGCAATGATCATGTCATGAATACAAGTTACCCAGAACTGGTAACCGCATTAGAAAATCAAAGTGCCGACAACTTTATTATCGATGGCGAAATAGTCAGTCTTGACAAAGCGGGTCTATCAGACTTCGAACTCTTACAACAGCGAATTAACCTGCAAAATAGAGCAGCCGTCAAAACAAAACAAAAAAAAATACAGATCATTTATTGTATATTTGATGTTATGTATGTCGATGGCTATGATATACGGCAATTACCACTCACCGCACGCAAACAGATACTTAAAAAGCTGCTCACATATACTCCAACGCTTTCTTACACGGAACATAAGGTTGGTGATGGCTTACGCTTTTTCAAGCAAGCCTGCAAACTCAAATGGGAAGGATTAATTGCTAAACGGATGGAAAGCACGTATGTAGGAACTCGCTCTCGCGACTGGCTTAAATTCAAATGCATCATGAAGCAAGAACTCGTTGTTGTCGGTTATACAGAACCAAAAGGCTCCCGCAAGTACTTTGGCGCGCTCCTTGTTGGTTATTATAAAGACAAAACACTCTACTACGCGGGGAAAGTGGGTACTGGTTACAGTCAAGAAACATTAGCATTGCTCGGTAAAAAACTACAAAAACTCGCTCTAAAAAAATGCCCATTAAGCGACTATGATGAAGCAACAAAAGGAGTACACTGGGTAAAGCCACAATTGGTTGCCGAATTTCAGTTTGCCCAATGGACAAATCACGGTAAACTCCGCGTAGGAAGATATAAGGGTTTACGTAACGACAAAGCTGCACGGGATGTAGTCAAAGAGGTGCCCAAAGCGATAGGCCCTGAAAAGTAAGACTCGATAGAGCTCACAAAAGAGAAGTAATTTTTTGTATATAACTTGTATTCTCTGAAAGGGAGAATTCCATGGAAAAAATGATGTGTAAAAGCTGTTGCCCTATCTGCAAAAAAACGTTAAAAAGCGCATGTCATTGCTGCGATAACAAAGCATGCACGGCCGACTGCAAAAAATGTTGCGGTTTATGCACTGGTCATAAAAATGAAACTCATGGCTCATCATGTGGTTGCTGCTGCAAACCTAAAAAGTAACATACCTGGGCACACCAGAATTGTGTAACAATACACGCTAAAAAAGGCCCTCAAGTTTTGAGGGCCTTTTTTATACTTGCATAGAGCTACAAATTAAAATAACAGCCTATAACCAAGGTGACTCATGTATGCCTCTTTTACTTGCCCATATTTTCTGGTTGGGGCATCGCCACATGTGAAAAAAACTCGGCAGCCACCACCGCAGAGATCCTTTCCGCTATCTCCTGCTTGACCTGCGCAAGTTGATGGGCAAACTCTGCCAGTCGCCCGCCTCGTTTTTGGGCCACCGTATCTAATGCATCAATGGCCGCTGCCGCAAAAAGAATGGCACGAACGGTGCCATCGACCCGCTTACTCATATTTACCTGATTTATCGCCGCTTGTAATGCTTGAATGTCTTTTCCATCAAGCGGCTCTCCCCGTTCCAGCTTTTTGCGCACTGCCTCATCCACCACAACGGGACAATCTTTTGCATCATTTACCTGTGACACTTCTTGCTCGATCAACGCTTGTAGATCAGGATCCTGTTTAATTAACTCAAAAAACGCCTGTGCACTTTCACTCAGCTTTTTTAGACCCTCAGCCCCCTCATTCAATGCTGCGGCTAACTCATCTTTGTTAGCAATTTTTTGCAACATCTTCGCATATTTTTCGCTCTTTTGCTCTACTTGCAGTTTGATTATGCGCTGAATAAATTCATTTTTCATCACTTCTGGAGAAAAATCACCTAATGCGTTCATACAAATCAATGGTGAAAAAAACAAAAATATAGCTATTCTTTTCATAGAATCCCTTTAGTAAAAAAAAAGATATAAACTGTTACAACGCAAAAAAACGATCTCAGTATAAACGAAAAAAAGAAGATGCAAACTTAAACATATTTTTTCGTTCCGTATTTTACACTATGCTGTACACTAACCACGTATCACCTCATGAACCAGATTGGCCTCTATTTTTTTAGGATGTAGCATGCTTGTTGATCGCCGCTCACTCCCCTATTTTGATTGGGTGAGTTTTTTCCTCATAGCGCTTATCTCCTGCATTGGTCTTCTATTCGTCTTTAGCGCCACGTATAAGCCAGAAGTTCCCTTCTCGCTTTATTTCAAAAAACAGTGCATAGGCCTTGCCAGCGGCTGGTTAATTTATCTCGCCTGTAGTTTTATTGATTACCGTAGTCTCATGCGCCTGGGTTATTTTTTATGCATAGCACTGGTAGGAATTTTGATATTCACCATCCTAAAAGGCAGCGTCGCTCTTGGTGGTCAACGATGGATTAATCTTTTTTTCTTTAAAGTACAACCCTCAGAACTGGCAAAAATAGTATTACCCGCTTTTGTGGTTCATTTTTTATATACCGAAAAAGAGAAGCGACACACCTATTCGCTCAAGGAACTCACGCCAATACTGCTCATGCTGGGCGCCCTCGCCATTCTCATTCTTAAACAGCCTGATTTGGGAACCGCCGTTATTGTATCACTGGTCGGTATTATCTTGCTCTGGCTTGTAGGTATTCCCCAAAAATTTTTCATTATTGGCACAATCGTCGCCGCACTCTGCGCACCTATCGCCTGGCATATGCTCAAGGATTATCAAAAACAACGCATTGCCGTTTTTTTAGGGGCCGGCGATACGCACAAAGAACGGTACCAAATCGAACAAGCTAAAATTGCGATTGGATCGGGTGGCTTTGGGGGCAAAGGATTTTTGCATGGCACCCAAAATAAATTTTTATTTTTACCAGAAAGCAGAACGGACTTTATTTTTGCCGTACTCTGTGAAGAATGGGGATTTATTGGCGCACTCCTCATGCTCGTACTCTACCTCACCCTATTTTTTAGAATTTTGCTTCTCATACAAAATATCTCAAGCTTTTTTTCCCAGCTTCTGGCAATTGGCATTATGCTCCATGTTATTCTTGGGGCATTTATTAATATGGCCATGGTACTCGGTTTATTGCCCATCGTGGGCATCCCCTTGCCCCTCATGAGTTATGGATTAAGTAACCTTTTAGTAACCTTTATCAGCCTCGGGTGGTGCTCAGGTATTATTATGCAGCAATAAACGCATCCACCCTTGACAGTAGCTTGATTGTATATATAATTACAAATAGAAGTTTTTAAAAAATCAAATACCCCTCTTCGATAATGGAGAACCATCATGATGCATAACCAGAAAGTTTTACCTCTTTTCCTTGCCGTTAGTACAATCACACTTGTCTGCGCAAACACTATGCGCGCAATGGACTCCCAAATAATCGCAAGACCATTTTCCACCCATGAAAATATTCTGGACTTTCTGTTCTTTGAACCCTTGGGATACACCCGGGCTTCAGAAGAAAATGAACAATTCATTCGAAATATTCAACACGAAATGGGTATGGATAGCTGGAACATCGCAACCCGTCGTTTAAGTAACTATGCAATGCGCCTGGTTGGTCGGGAAAATACTTTTGTTATAAGCACGCCAGGACTGCATTACCTTTTTATCAGTCAGGATTGGTTTGACAGTCTTTCTCAGCAAGAGCGCCGTTTTCTTATTGGCCATGAACTGAGTCATCTACAAAAATATCACACCCTTAAAAGAATTGGCGCTGGCATCGTGCTCTCATATACTACCGGCCTCCTTAGCGATCTGCTCACGAGCGATTCTTCTCCAGAAACAAAAACCATGATAAATAGACTTACCACGGTTGGAACATTGATAGCAACTGCCTATTTAAGTCGCTGCCAGGAAAAAGAAGCAGATTTGAATGCCGCGCGCTCCCTACATGCAGCCGCTGGCGGTATTTCTCTCTTTGATCGCTTTCAGCGAGAATGTGTTGATCCAGAGTCTCGCTTTGCGCTCAGGCGTATAATCACCACAATAAACAAAATTCCTGGCACCCTGTTTTATGCAACACATCCGTCTCTTGAAACTCGCAAAAACTATTTGGAAAAGGAAGTCAATCGGGAAGATGAGCTCACATCACCCTCTCTACTAGCACACGGCACTGTATAAAAAAAACCAGAAAAGCGTATATACGTATCATGCGGGGCAGCTGTATCGCTGCCCTATTTTTGTATAAGCCAAACGTCTTACCCAGCACACAGGAAACCCTAACATGCCTATCAAATACCTCCATACCTTGCTATTCTAGACACTCAAGAGCCAAAAAAATTTAAAAAACGGAGAAAGCTCATGCCCATTCGCGCAATCCTTTTTGATCTAGAAGGTACCATAATAAATAGCGAAACACTCTGGTTTCAAGCCGCGGGAAACATTCTTACCGCCCGCGCTATCACCAAAGATCCCACGCTTGAAAGCAAAATGATCGGCACTTCGCTAGAACAAACATGCGCCCTTTTAAAAGAACTTCACCAGCTCCCCGATTCGCTTTCAGAACTCGCACGGCTTCTCTATGCAGAATTTGCCATCCTGCACGCACAACAGGTCCCCTTTTTCCCCGGCTTTCTCCACTTTTTCGCTCAGCTACGCGAGCACAAGCTTGCGACGGCAATCGGTACCAATACACCCGTCCGACTCGTGCACCAACTCAAAACAAGTCCGTCGCTAGAAAGTCTTTTTGGCTCGCATATTTACACCCCCGAATCGGCAAATAACAACGTGAAGCCTGCTCCTGATCTGTATCTGATGGGCGCCAAAAACCTTGGTATAAATCCCACAGACTGCCTCGTGCTTGAAGATTCCATTCCCGGTGTCACCGCTGCAAAACGCGCGGGCATGAGCTGCATCCGTCTGGCAACCACCATTCCTACCCGCGAGATACTAGCGGGTGAGGATCTGGTCGTCCCAGGATATGATGCCATTTCCTTGCAAACACTGCTTGCAGCATAGCATGCACAACACCCCTTTCCTAAACCTGAAATCTAGCACAAGCGCCTCAATTTCAGTAGACTATTTCAATACAAAAACAAAACATAAAAATAAGAGATCCCATGGAGCCTATAGAAGGCGTAGAGATATTTACCCTCCAAGAAACTCCTGAAGAAAAACAGTATGATTTTTCGCCCAAAACATTTGATGACTATTTGGGACAAAAAGAGCTCAAAGAAAAATTAAGCGTCTATACACAAGCTGCAAAAATGCGCGGTGAACCACTCGATCACCTGCTCCTGTTTGGCCCCCCAGGCCTGGGCAAAACGACACTCTCGCAGATCATGGCACAGGTAATGGGCGTCGGCATTAAAATTTGCAGCGGCCCCATGATGGAGCGGACTGGTGATTTGGTTGCTATTCTTTCGGGGTTGGATGCTCACGATATTTTATTTATCGATGAGATTCACCGCATGCCCGCCAATGTGGAAGAAATGCTTTATAGCGCCATGGAACATTTTCGCGTTGACGTTATTATCGGCCAGGGTGCTGGGGCAAAATCGATTAATCTTCCCATTCATCCTTTTACTCTTATTGGCGCCACCACCAAAAGTGGCATGATTTCTGCACCTCTGCGCAGCCGTTTTGGTATTACCGAACGACTCGATTTTTATACTGATGATGAGCTCCAGCAAATCATCACACAAAGCGCACGCTTTTTAAACATGCAGATTGAGCCCGCCGCTGCCCTTCAAATAGCAACGTGCTCTCGTGGCACACCCCGTATTGCTAAAAAATTATTGCGCCGCGTCCGTGATTTTGCACAAGTCGCGCACCAAAATGAAATAACTTTGGCTATCGTCGAACAAGCACTCGCTTTTCAGGGAATAGACAAAGAAGGCCTCACGGCAGTCGATGCTATGCTCCTGAAAAAAATTGTAATAAATTTTAATGGCGGTCCGGTCGGCCTGGAAACTCTCGCTTCGCTTATTGGTGAAGATAGAGACACAATTGAGACAGTCATTGAGCCCTTTTTGCTCCGCAAGGGGTATCTGGAAAAGACGGCCCGCGGCAGACAGATTCCACACACTGCCCTTTTACAACTTAAAAAACGCTTTTTAGGGCAAAACAGCCTCTTTTAACCCCCCCATTTCTCCCCACACCCTTCTCACGACCTTCCCCCATCGCTCCTGCCATTCCCATTTCCTGACTATCGACAGATACTCGTTTCATGGGTATTATTTCTCTAATGGTAGTCATAAAATAAGATAACGATGAGAGTAAAGGGCACAGTTAACGCCCTATTCTCAGCCAAAGAGGGTGTTGCATGTCAGGTCATTCTAAATGGTCGCAAATAAAGCATAAAAAAGCTAAAGAAGATTCAAAACGCGGTAAAGCATTCACCAAATTAATCAAAGAAATTTCTATTTGCGCCCGTGCTGGCGGCGGCGATCCTGCTGGCAACGCCCGACTCCGCCTTTTGATCGATAAAGCAAAAGAACTCAATATGCCGCAAGAAAATACTATACGAGCCATAAAACGAGGCACTGGAGAACTTCCTGGCGTCAGTTATGAGCAATTTCTCTATGAAGGCTACGGTCCCTATGGCATCGCGGTCGTCATTGACGTATTGTCTGACAACAAAAACAAAGCCGCTTCTGAAATCCGTCATCTATTTAACACCCGCGGCGGCAACTTGGGTGAATCAGGATCCGTCAGCTGGATGTTTGAAAAAATGGGCGTTGTCCGCTCCCCAGACACCAAATTGGGTGAGGATGAACTGCTTGAGAAACTCATAGATTATGACATTAAAGATATCGAACAGAATGATGATGGCGTTGCTATTTATTGCGATGTAAAAAGCCTCGATGCCGTCAAAAAGGCAGTTGAAGCGGCAGGACTTAAAGTAGAAAATGCTGAAATTGAATGGGTAGCAAAAAACACTATCTCCCTGCCTGAAGAACAAGCAGAAAAAGCCTATGAATTTTTGAATGCTCTTGAGGAACAGGAAGATATTCAAAACGTCTATACCAATTTAGAATAATAGGGACACCATGGTACTGAGTATGACCGGCTTTGCAACTAAAACCATTACGCTGACCAGAAATGATGCGAGCAAAGCAACGGTTACGATGAGCCTTAAATCGCTCAATTCTCGTTTTTTTGAAACAACCTGCAAATTGCCCTATCAACTCTCCAACTTGGAAACAGCGTTTATAAAAATCTTCAAAAAAAAGCTGCTCCGTGGACACATCCATTTTACCGTTCATGTCGACAATCAGAATGTATTCCAGGAAGTGATTGAGCCATCGCTCAACACTATTACTGCCTATATGCAAGCGATCGAGCAGATTAAAAAACAATTTGCCATACAAGGCGCCCTATCTCTTGATACACTCATCCAATTACCCAATGTACTGCGTGTACAAGAACAAGAAATCGATGAAGAATCAAAAAAGATGCTCTTGAGCGCTGCAGAAGAATTGGTTGACCTTGTTGTTATTGCTCGTCAACAAGAAGGAGCTGCCCTTGAGACCGATCTACAACAGCGATTGGCTATTCTCACAAAAGAAATAGCCGCCATTGAACTTGCTGCCATTGCGCTAGTCGATGAACAAAAAAACAAAGTAAACGAGCTGCTACAAGAAATCGCTCATGATGAAAGCAAACTTGCCGAGGCACGGAAAAATGCTCTCTATGCAATACTCGACAAAATAGACATTCATGAAGAAGTAGTTCGTTTTAAAAGCCATTTGCACAATTTAAAAGAACAACTGAGCTCGCCGGGTGCTGAGAAAGGTAAAAAACTCGACTTTACCCTCCAAGAACTTGCCCGCGAAATTAATACCATTGCGGCAAAATGTTCCGATGCTGCCATTGGTTCACGAGCAATAAATATCAAAGTTGAGATTGAAAAAGCGCGCGAGCAAGTACAAAATATTGTATAGCTACGAAATTGAATACATGAAATAAAAAAGGGATCTGTCTTGCCGTAGAGGCACAAGAGAGATCCCAAAAAGATGTTGGTTGGTTAATACCTCGTTAAACTTGTTACTGATACATACCTACTGGTGTTTCTGCTCCCTTTTCTTCTGCAACAATTTCTTTGAGTGATTGTTCAAAATGCGCGGCACTTATCGGCGTATTTTCAAGATATGCAAATACCGTCGCATGGCCAAGCAGATCCACTAGATTCTGACACGAATAACGTTCCGTTCTCCGTGCTATTTTCTCAAAATCAGGCATCTCGGTTTGTGCCTCTTGGTCAATAAAAGCCTGCCACTGATGTGACAACAATGCTTTACGCGCTTGCTCATTAGGCAGTGAGAATGGTACTTGGCAATAAAAAGCATTACGAATATCGGAATCAAGAGCGGTGATGTCATCTGTAGTTGCTATACACATAAGGTGCTCACTGTTTTGTACCAGCTGCAAAACCTCCTGCAAGCATTTTTTACGTAACTCCAACAACCCCCGATCCACACTGTTTAACGAGCCTGCAACTTGGGTAGCCAGATCAATATGCTCAATAAACACTACCCCTTTTTTACCGGGCTTTACCTTCTTTTTCAGCTCGGTAACCGACGCAAGCATACTATTATCTTGCACAAAGGAATTCGGATTAAACAACTCTTTAAGCGATAATTCATAGGTAAGTGCGCCAACAGTCGCCGCGCATGCCTGAGCCACCGTTCGTTTTCCTACGCCCTGTTTGCCAGAAAGAAGCACCAATTTAATCGGACATGGTGCAGACCCTTCAGTCAACTTTTTGGTCAATTGAGTAATAAGAGGAGGAATCAATGGCTGTACCAAATCAGCAAGTACAAGCTTTTTTTGTGCAGTAGTTACATCATTTTTTTGCTCATCAAAACCGGATAAATAATCATACAATTTTTTTTCATCAGCCCGATCAGTATCAATTTGTGGCTGTACATGAGGCCGCGCTTGGTCAACTAGATCAGTAGTTATAATCGCCGTCGGCACCAAGAGCGCTCGTTTGCTTAGCCCCTCACTCCACTTACGCAGTTCCTCAAAGCTAGCACCTTCAGTGACTTCGCCCAGCGCTGCCAGCACTCCTGGCTGAACTAATTTGTGCGTGAGATGCAAAAATTCCCCCAATGCCGCACTCCGCACCTCGGGCGTAGGAAGAGTTAGTTGCACCGTTTTTTCAAATACCGCTTTCAGTTCAGGAGAAAGAACCTGAATATCAGTGGCCGATGCAACCAAAAGCACCGGACCGTTTTTCCATTCACCTTCGCGACCAAAATAACGATGAAAAAAACGGGTCATGTTCTCTACCACACCAGAGCAACCAGGCTGTTTTTTCCCATATAAATCCCTACCCGCACGCGACAGATCATTTACATGCACAATTATTGGAGCATGCGCATCTTGCTCAAGCCGTGTTGTAATAACTTTTTGTATATCAGCACACACCGTGGGATGCCAGCCGTGAAACTTTTCGTAGCGTGCGGTTGGGCCAAACTGTTCTACCATAGCTCGTGCAATCAGACTCGGCCGCATACTATAGGGAGCATGCACGAGAAGCGTGCGCGGAAAAGGATGCGCATCACCGTTATCTGCTAATTCAAAAAATTCACGCACCGCTGGCGGCAAAAAAAACTTTTTATACACCGCCAGTTCAATCTCCTTTGCGTCAAGCTTGGCCAAAGTAGAGTCAGACTTCTGCATAGCTCGTGCAGAAAGAATGGTCAAAAAAAGAACACACGCTATCTGTGCCGCTGCATACGCCCAAGAAGCAGAAGACCTCTTGATCAAGTACACCCTCTTCTTCATTGATCCCCCTTTGTTAGTGCCGACCCACTGCGGGTCTGCCACCGTTAACGTAACGCCCCCTCAGCGCATAATGCAACAAGAAAAAAATAATCGAAAAAAAACAAGTTCATTCATATAAAAAATAACGTTTTCACACCTTGACTAGGTTCAGATAGATATGGGAAAAAGTGGTAAAATAAAAGGCCTCCACAAACCACTAATTTGGAAGGCCTTTTTATGCAGCAATATAAACTGCACAAGAAATTTGTCTTATATG
>JAJYDS010000021.1 GCA_021777215.1 bacterium | reverse complement strand
GCACGACGCAGGTAACCGCAGCAAACAACGCTCTCTTCAAACAAATCGCTGCTGAGGCGCTCAAGCAAAAAATAGCTCCGATCAAACAGGATGCTGGCAATGCTTCACAAAATGCGCAACAAAAGCCCGTGATTATTGATGAAATCAAAACTGGCATGCCGATGCCACAGGGTCCTGAGCTAGACCCGGAAAAAGAAAAAACAAAAACTGATACAAAACAAAACTCAATATCTCTTGCCGGTTATGACTCCTCTTTGGGTAACTTGAAAAAACTTGAAGAAGCTGCCAACATGTTCAAGGATAATCCTAGTGCAATGGCAAAAGATGGGCCACTTACCAGGCTGCTTCAAAATGGTAAAAAAGGTTGCTCAGAAGGTCAGCTAGCAACTGCACGCGGTGCTGCTTACGAGCTAGAGAAAGCTTATGATTTGGCAAAAGCTGGAGAAAAAACAATAGAATTCGGCAATAAAGACTCTCTTACTCATCCAAGCACAGGAAAAGTTATTAAAGTCTTGGACGTAGATATAGAGACTGGTTCAAAACTTATCGAATGTAAAAACTGGCGCTGGACCAACGCCTCGCCAGATCTTTATTTTGCTAGAATAAAAAAAATAAAAGATAGCTTGCCCGAATTACAACGAATCGCTCAGTCAAAGGGAAAAAAACTCGAATTTTACTCTAAAAACATCATCCCTGAAGAATTGAAAGCTTGGCTAAGAAATAAGAACATAACATTTAGAGAAGGATAAAAATGAGTCTATCTTATTCGATTTTGACTAGGATTGATGCCAAATATAATAGTAAAAATATAAAAAGTATTTTAAATAAAGGACATGAACATCACTTTATTTATTATCAATTTGTTTTGGGAGAAATGAATATAGCCTCTCCTGAGTTATCGCCAGAAGAGGCAACTAATTCGGTAATTCGGGGGCTTCCAGAAGATGATATGCATTGTCTTACAGTTCAAATCCTGAATACTTATGCCACGTTACATTTTTGGAATAATGGAACACAAATGGTGATAATGTTGTCAGGCTTAAGCCAAATTTGGTCAAAAATATTTGAAGATGGCAACGAAGATATAGACGTAGCTCGCTATGCAAAAGCACTACTCGACCTAGTATCTGATTTTAAAATTTTAGAAATGCATATAGAGAAGAATTAACATATGCTGTTTTATACCGACTCAATATATGCCTATAAAGGAGGCATTGTTTCTCTGTTAATTGCAATAGCGCCAGCTCCCGAAGGATACAAAAAACGATATATCTATGATAATTGCTTACGCGTTTCTATATCTGCTGTGATCCAGCCCAGAGACGAATTAACATTCTCATCAAAAGCCACCCGATACTGCGCTGATGTTTTAAAATTCCGAAGCCGATCGCAAGCCTGACATCAAGTTGCAATGAGGCTCAACAGCAAATCTTATCTGCGCTGTTTTTTGTTGGAACGGTTACTTTTAATCACTTCGCAATGAACGAAAGTTTTTCAAAGACAACTTTGAGAACGCGCTTGCCATCAAACAGCTTTTTTTGTTACAAACAAAGAACAGCTAAGTTTTTACGCAACATACTTTGTCAAATTCAACAAAACAGGGCCTCACAGAGTTTTCTAGGGGGCCTCTTTTTTAGATACACTTGACATACGCTTCAGAAAACAGAAACTACCTTTATAGAAAAAGTTATTAAAAAATAACTCAATGAAAGTCCAATCGAGGAGAAATTATGAAAAGATTACTTGTTTTAATATCACTCTCAATGACAACATTACATGCAAGTTGGTTATGGCCTGAAAAGAAAAAAATAGCACCAACCCCCCAAGACCAATTTTCATCATCAAAAAATCATAGTGAAAAAACAAATAAAAATTCACAAGCCGCTAAAGAATTATTGGAACAGGTAGCCAATCAACAAGATGACCCGAATTCTCAAGTATCGGCACAATTCGAACTGGGCTGCATGTATTTTGAAAGTAACGTAATTGATAAAGCAAGAAGATATTTAAATCTTGCCATTAATCAAACTGTTAATTCTTATATTAAAACAGTCGCCATGATAAAACTCGGAATACTCGAAAGAAACGAAAAAAATTATTCCACCGCTAAAAAGTATCTCGAGATAGTAGCTAACCAACATGACGACCTAGAGCTAAGAAATCTTGCTTTATACCATATTGGCATAACGAATTATATAGAAAAAGAGTACGGTTCGTCAAAAAAATATTTCGATAAAATAATAAATGAAAGCACTGATACATCCACACGTGCACTGGCTCAAAACGAATTGGCAATAATGTATTTTACGGGAGAGGGCCAAGAAAAAAATTATGATACCGCAAAAGAGTATTTCGAAAAGGCCGCCTCGCAAGACCAAAACATATCCGCCAAGGCATATGCCCAGTGGCACTTGGGACTTATATATTTTGAGGGATTTGGTGTATCTAAAAACAGTGAGACAGCAAAAAAATATTTTGAGCAAGCTGCGGCCCAAAATATTGATCTCTGTATAAAAGCAAAAGCCCTTTTTGAACTAGGAAGACTCTATTACACTACATCATCTAATAATGTACAAAATTATACCATAGCAGAGGGCTATCTTCTGCAGTCACTAGATCAAGAACAACTGCCCGCTGAATCAAAAGCATGGGCACAGTTCTATTTAGGTGAATTATATCTTGTTACCGCAGAAAAAAGAGATGAAGCACAAAAATATCTTGAACAAGCCGCCGAGCAGCAAGATCCAATTGTTAGTTCTTTTGCAAATTTCAAACTGGGAACCATATATAACGATGGTACAACACAAAATACCATTAAAGCCATAAAATACTTTAAAGCTGTTATAGATAAAAATATAATTCCTGAAATTACCGCATTGGCGCAATATTTCCTTGCAGAAATATACTGGATTGGCAAAGCAGTACCAAAAAATATCGCTCTAGCAAAACAATATTTAGAGCCAGTTTGCAAACAATCTTTCAATTCAGTAGCTAGGACCAAAGCACAGTTTCTTTTAGGAATAATTTTGAGAGAAAACTAAATACCGCATTAAATCGATTTCTTAAATTTTTTATCTAAAAGAGCCCCAATATCTCGGGGCTCTTTTTTTAAACCGACGCAGCAAACAAATTATTCTTTTATATACTCATCTGCACGCCCTAGGAGCACTGTAAGAAAAATTTTTATTTATATAGAAATTTCTAGCAAGTAAAAAAGCTAAGAAACTAATTGATCTTTTACATTTTCCTGTCATTCTACAGAAAAAGATTTTCACTAACCATCAAACGATAGGAGTACCATGAAAAAATTATTTTTAACTCTTGCACTGTTTTCACTCTGCCCTGCCAATGCACAAAACACTCAACGCGCTGAACAAGTGGTGGTTGAAAATGCAATAAGGTACACCAATTTTGAGCTAACAAAAGAATTACTGCAAAAAATGACTCTCACAAATGATGAGTTAACGGAGCTCGTAGACACAGCACAACATGCAATCGCCTTTCGACAAAAAGAAATAGAAAATTATCGGCTTAACCCCAAAAAGTCCTGGGGACAAATTGTTCTTTTGACCTGCAGTGGCGCGAGCTGCGCCTCGGCTCTTATTTCCTTTATTGATAATTTGGTTAAAGAGATAGAAAAAACAGCAGGTGAAAAAACTGTTCCCATGTTGTTTATGTCGAGTTTAATCACAGGCATGTTTACTTTTGAATTGTACAAAAAATCTCGAACAGAAGATTATGAGATATTCAAAAAAGTCTTAATCGATTCGCTTGCCATTAAACAACTCCTTGTAGAACAAAAAGCTAAGCTTGCCTAAAAACAGCAGTACCCATTCGTATAAAAAGGGGTCATTGGGCAATCCCTATGACCCTTTTTGCATGCCCTCCAAAACCCATTCCATAAACTAGCCCCTTACTCACCCCCTCGCAAACCCTCAAATCTCATTTCATCTAATATAATGCTCCATAATTATCGCCATTTTTACAGTATTTTTTATTTTTTACAATCTTGACAAATAGAAATCATTTACTGTAAGATAAACAGTGAAGAGAAGTGAAAGGAATTAACTGTTTATTAGGGATGGGTGAACCATGAAACGTATATTGTTCGTAGGTTTAGCTCTTATGACTATTTCTGTATACGCGGAAATCATTGATGGCATCGACTACCGACAAGCGCGAGAATCCGATGTGCCAGCTGTGATTTCAGTACTTGAGGAGATCGCTTCTATTGCTACCGACAGAGTCCTGATACCTCCTAGACGCTGCTTTAAACAATTTGTTGAAGATATGATACACAAAAAGTATCTGTTTATAGCCGTCAAAAAAGTAAACGATAAAGAAGTCGTGATTGCAACAAAAAAGCTTTTTGTTGCCGAGGGTGCGGATAAGAAAGATATTCTTGAGAATCTTATTCGAGCCGAGGGACCAAAGGCAAAAAAATCGTCCTTGTTTAGAGAAAGAATTAAGTTTTCACCTACACTTGATCCAAGCGGTAAGATTAAAGATTATAGCGTAGAAAAAGAAGCTTCCTCCTCTCAAGCTCCTGAAATGGGCGTATATCTTTATGATGGCTTTGAATACACCCGAGATGACCATCAACGCATAGGAATAAACTGGCACCTCACCCAAAATGCCTACAAAACGATTGCTCCATCAGTAAATGAAGCACTACAGAAATCTCCTACCAAAAAACTAACGCTGCTCTACGTACTTGCTGATCGAAATGCCGGTGTAAAACCTGATAACCCTACAGGCGAAGAATACATTATCGACAGAACTCCCGGTATAGCAAAGACTTTCCACACCTTCATAAAAACCCATATACCTCATCAAGTCGATCCAATTACTCTAGAACTTTCACGCTATGATAGTTATTTGCGAGTCTTTAACCTGGACAGCCAAGATTGCACTACGCCATTACCAGATAAAGATCACATGTATGGATTTGCGTTAACATATACACTAAAGTAGGAGGTGCTCTATGAAACGTATACTTTTTCTCGTAGTGTCCCTTGTAAGCATTTTTGCACAAGCAGATATCGTATACCGGCAAGCATTGGAATCCGATGCAGACATTGGGACTGTTGTTCAAGGGGTATTAGATATGCTCAAAGATGCCTCGTCTGATTCCGATAAAATCCTGATACTTCCCGAGGCTTGTCGAAAAGCATTTGTAGAGGGGATGATAAAACATAGCTATCTGTTTGTAGCTATGGATGGCAACAAGGTCATTGCAACAAAAAAACTTTTCATAGCAAAGGGCGAGGATAAAAAAGATATCCTAGAAAACCTTATTCGTGCCGAGGGAAGTAAGGTGGGTCAAGGCGAGCCTTCATTTAGAGGAAAAATAAATAATGATGGTAGACTAACGTCTTATGCAAATGCTACTGCTGTTCCGGCGATGGGCATAGCTATTTATGATGGGTTTGAATATACCAGAGACGCCTATCGCGGCAAAGGAATAAATAAGAAACTCACTGAATTCGCCTATAGCACAATCGCAAAATCAGTGTCTGATGAATTAAATAAATCTCCCATAAAAAGGCTAACGCTTTTGTATGCACTCATGTACCCCAATGCAGGCCAGCGACCAGACATGAAGCCTGATAGAACCCCGGGTCTAGCAACAACATTCAGAGCTTTTATTCAAAAACATATAGCGGGACAAACTGGCCCTATTGTTCTTGAACTTTCCCGTTATAAGAGTTATTTGCCTACCTACAAGCCGGATAGCAAGGATTGTAACAGTGAAGACTTACGGCCTGATGTAGAATCTGCCCCTATTTATGGCTATATAATGACCTATGAGTTAAAATAGGCAAACATTTTTCAGCAAAAGACATCATTAGTAAAAAGAGCTCCGTTAAGGAGCTCTTTTTTTAGATCCCTGAATAACTAATTATGGATAGTAACCCGAACCAACAACATACCGTCTACCATCTTTGAAAACTGATTCTGCATAATACACTTTATAAGCATTATTTTCTCGCGAGTCCAACGTCGCCGGCTCTTGCTGTGTGGCATCAAGAAGCGCTTGAATATACATACGCCCTTGTTGATCTGCTTTACGTGCCAAATCCCGCCAAATAAGGTCATAGACATAACCCCACGTAAAGCAGGTACCGCCAGCAGCATCTAACGCAAAAACCTGCAGATCGCCGCGCACAAACTTACCATCACGCGTAGAAAAGGCATTAAACGCCACCGTATCGTCATTTATACGTAGAAATTCCGCTGCGCTATGCACCATCAAATGCATCATCTCTAATTTGTTAACTGGAAAAAAACCAGACCCAATAATAAGCTGCTCCATCCCCATATCCACCCGCTCTACATAGATAGACCAGAAGGCATTTTTTATTCTAAAATCCAGCCACGCGCGCTCTTCTTTTTTTAATTTAGCAATAACTTCTTTAACAATAAAGCGCCCCGTGGCATCTTTAAAATTGAGCAGATTACGTCCGCTATATTCAGGCATATCCGCAAACACCTCTACCTTGCCAGAAAAATCAATGAGAAAGAGACCCAAATCCCCCCAAATTAAATGCTGATCCGATGCATCTTTTGCTGACAGAGATAAAAAAGCATCTTTTGCTGCCGTTTTTCCATACGTCTTGAGATATTGGTAGCCACGCGCTACCAGGTCAATAACCTTTTCTCGATTAGTCTCAGGATAAAAGCCACTCGCAATATAATAGTTGGCACCCGTTCTATCAACCACCCGCTGCGCATAGAGATCCTTAGGAGCATTTTTTGAGATATAATGAAACCAATGCCCCTGGCCAACAGGCACCTTCCGCATAGTGGTAATCAGTTCTTGCACATAATGTTTACCAGTCGGATCCTTGACTTGCCATGAGGGCGTACCGGTGAAACCAGGCTTTTCTTCGTGCACTACCGTTATGCCCGCATCATCAAGTACGTAAATATACAAATCCCCATACATAAAGCTACCCATAGGATACATAAAGACGCCAAATGCTGCATCTTTACCTACGCCTTGAGCAATGTAACTGGTGAATAAATCGGCTGCCCCTTTTACCAAGGAGACTACTTCTTCTGCTTTTGAAGCGGCAAAATATCCCGAGCCCATCTCATATTTTTTGCCATCTTTTTCAACCAGCTGCACATAGGAAGTTTTTGTCGCCTTGTTCCATCGATAGGAATGCCAGCCACCGCCATTAAGCGCTAGTTGGATCAACACGCGCATCGGATAAAAACCAAAATCATCCTTAAAATTATAAAGATTTTGCCAGATAAGACGTGGATCCTCTCCATAGGCAACCACGGTACCATCCAGTGCGTGAATCCATAAAAAAAGTTCGCCATCGCGCAATGCAGAGTCATGCGTAATCATATTGCATGCCTGGGCGAACGAATGCTCATTAAATACTTTCTTTCCCTTTTCCACCAACGCTTCCACTCGCTCGCGCTTAAGTTCGATTTCAGCCTGTTGATCATCCAGAAACGCGTAAGGCTCTCCCTTGCCATTTTTTTCTGTATCATGAGCATCATTTTTTTTCTGCGCTGGCAGATGCCGCATCACAACACTCTCTTTTTTTTCAGCGGGTACTTTTGGTGCCACCGGCTCTTCAACTTCCTCCGATTCACGTTTCTCCACCCCAGTCTGCAATAATTTTCCCAAAGAACCATGGACAAACAGCTCTTGAGATATTTTTTCTTGTTCAGAGGGATAATAGCTCGAATAGACAATGTAGGTCATACCCCCTTTGGTAACCGGTTCAGCATAGAACAGTTTCTCCGCGCCATAGATACGAGCCCGTACCGTAGCAGGCCCTCGCTGCGCTTTCTTTATCAGTTCTTGCATAAAGGGAACACCTGCTTCATCTTTCACTGCGTTCATATCTTTCCAGATGAGCGCGTGATTTACCCCATCGGCATAACAAAAGCCCTTGGTATCCACGACCCCAATAGCCATGTCACCATGCACAAAAGAGCTATCCTCTGCAACAAATGTTTCAAATACCTGCATATCTTCATGCGTTTTAAGATACTTTACTGCCGACTTTACCAACAAAGTCATCGTGTTAATTTTGGCAATAGGATAAAAGCCGCACCCAATAATAACCGGCTCGCCATCAACTGTTGCCAACTCACTATATACACTCCAAAAAGAATTTTTACGCTTGAAGGCAAGCCATGTTTTTGTTCTGTTTTCTGTCTTGGTTATAATCTCTCGTATCAAAAAACGGCCATCAGCGTCCTGATCATTCCAGAAATTTTTTCCCGCATCCTCTGGATTAAGGCCGGATATTATCATGGTTCCATCCAGCTTTAAGGCAAACAAAAAAAGATCCCCGCGTATAAAGGTATTTTTAGGATCGCCTTGATAGGGGGCTATCTGGGCAAAGGCCTGCGCTACTTGCGCCGCTGTATGATTTTTTGCAAAGCGTATGCCATTGTGCACAAAATCGATTACCAGCCCTTCTTGAGCCCCTAGTGATGATTGTGCCTGCCCATGCGGAAAATAACCACTTTCAATGAAGTAGCTTTTTCCTCTGGCATCGACTACCCGCTCTGCATAGGTTTTTTTGATCGCATTATTTACCGTATATTCAAACCAAATTCCTTCATCCACCGGCAGAAGAGAAAGTTTCTCGATAGACTCGCGATTATAAAAGATACCCTGCTCATCATGCACATCCCAGACATTTGCGCCCACCGTATTGGGGCGTAGGCCATACACGAGCAAATTGCCGCGCTCATCAAGCACCTTCAAATAGAGATCGCCAAAAACGAAACTTCCAAATCGATAGTTTAAAAAGCCAAAGGCAGCTTCTTTGCCTAAATCGCTGGCAACATAATTATTAAACCGCGCTACGGCGCCCTTCACTAATGAGGTAACAAAGTCAGCAGCCGTATATAAATAATAGCCGCCACAGACAAGATAAGAAGCGCCATCTTTTTCTACTAGGCGCACATAAGTATTTTTAAGCACACCGTGCCAACGATAGGTGTAAAAGCCGCCATTGGTTTTTTTCTGTGCGGTATCAATTAATCCCTGCACAAATGTCACACCAAAATCATCCTGCAAAGACGATAAATTTTGCCAAATAAACCAGGGCTCCTCGCCATGCGCCAAAAGATTTCCCTTAAGATCGTAGACAAAGAGGTATATCTCACCTTTTTTAAACTCTGAGGTCCACGTTATGGCATCAAAAACATCTTTCGCTTTGCGCTCCTGCAATTGCTGCGCTGCTTTATTGACCAGTTCTTGCACAGCCAAACGTTTGCTGGACGCATCAGCACCGAACTGCTCCGCTAACTCAGGCATCTGTTTTTTTGTATCGATTGCAGAAGCGGAAGACTTATTTTTTTTTGTATGTACTGCTTCGCGCGCATCAGCACCGCCCATCAGCAGACACAGACAGAACGCAACAGCCCAGAGACGGCATGAACCGGCACAGTTTACTACCATAGACGTATACCTTTAGCTAAATACGGTTATCCTTTTTTAAAACCGCCTCCACTTTGCTCGTTGATTTTTATCACGGGTAGTAGCTAGAACCAATAACATACGTCTTATCGCCTTTTACTACAGGCTCAACATAATAGACTTTACGTGCATTATGTTCACGAGAGCTCAGTATGCCCGCGCCACGCTTGACTGTATTGATAAGCATTTTAATATAAGGCCGTCCGTCTTGATCAGTGCGCCCATACAAATTTTGCCAAATAAGATCCCGCTGATCTGCCCATGCGTAACAGACACCAGTGGTATCAAGCACAAAAATTCTTAGATCGCCCTGCACAAAAAAGCTATCATTGGAACTAAAATCATAAAATGCTTTTTTTTCTTCATGCTCCTGTAGATACTCAGCAGCTGCTTTGACTATCAAGGTCATCTTTTCTCGTTTGGTAAGCGGATAGAGCCCGCAGCCAATCACATACGATTCTTTGCCGACATCAACCCGCTCAAGATAGACGTTCAAAATGGCATTCTTCATTCTAAAATCAATCCAACCGCTGCCCTCACTTTTAGCTTTTTCAATCATCTCTTTTACCATATAGCGTCCGCCTTCATCGCGCAGCTCGCTCTGATTTGTGCCTACAAGATCACGATTCTCCCCATGCGCAATACACGTACCCTGCATATCATAGATAAACAGATTAAGATCGCCATACACAAATGATTGCAAGGTATCAACAGAGCCTCGCAATTCTGCACGGGCAATAGTCTTTCTTGTTTCTTCAGCGCCATAGGTAGTTAAAAAAAGGCCTCCTCTTCTCACTAAATCCATTGCTGCATCACGATTTGCATCAGGATAGTATCCACTCATAATATAGACGCTCGCTCCTTTGGCATCCACCACCCGTTCTGCATAGAGCTTCTTGGTCGCATTATTTATTTTAGTATCAATCCAGATGCCCTCTTCAGGCAGTTTTCCATTCAAACGGGTAATAAGCGTACGAAAAGCATAGGCACCCACACTGTCTTGCTGGTTCCAGAGCGATTCGCCTACCAATCCCGGACGCTGCCCATCAGCAAGCACGTGCCCCTTTGGCCCCAGCACCGTTAGATATAAATCGCCATACATAAATTTACCCAAGGGATAGCTAAACATACCCCATGCTGTCTCTGTGCTATACCCTTTGTTCATTAATTCCTTATAGGTACTTACCGCTGCTTTAACAAGCCCTACCATATATTCTGCTTTAGAGGCAGGAAAATAGCCGCCACCCACAATGTATTTTTGGCCATCTTTTTCCACCAGCGTAATATAGGCTATCTTGGTACCATGCTGCCAGCGATAAATATGCCAGCCACCGCCTTTGAGCGCTTTTTCAATTAAGCCGCGTACCGGGTAGATACCAAATTCATCCCGATCGTCATACTGGTTTTTCCACAACTGGTTCACATCAGTACAGTTGGCCAGCAAGGTACCTTTTATATCGTATACATATAAATAGAGTTCGGCTTTTCTGAATTCTGGCGAACGGTTTATTGCATCAAGCGCTTTTGCCAACGGCCACTTTTGCAAAGCATCAGCGCCCTTGTGCACCAGTGCAATAAGATCTTTTTTCTTTTCTTCAGATCCCGCTTCTTTCAGGGTGCCATAGTACGTTGGTTCCACAAAGGAATACGCCTCAGGCAACACATTCTTACCATTTTTTTGCGCATCAGCACCAGCCGTTTTTTCTGTTTTTACCTGTGTAGATTTTATATGCTCCTCTTGAGGTTCCTGAGGCTTGGCCAAAGCGGACTTTTGCGCGGGCGTTGGGGCACTGCCATTCTCTGTTTTTTCTGGAACTTGTTTTGAATAGGGCATGTCAGCGGTGCTCACCGGCACTACCAACTCTGCCTGATTTGCCGGCGTTGCTGCGGCAACTTTTAATCCTTTTTTAACAACACCCTTAGCATCTGCAGGGCGCAACACTAATGCAACCGCCAGAATAAAAAAAATAGGCGCAAAAATTCTCTTCATAGACTCCTCTGCCTCTACTAAGGGATTGCTTTTTTATCCGACTATTACTCTTCTCTTTTTTGTCCCATGAAACGAAGCAAAAAAAGAAAAAGGTTGATAAAATCAAGATAGAGCGTCAATGCACCCATGAGTGCAACTTTCGCCATGACTTCCTGATCGGCTAGAAATTGCTGACTCAGCTGTTTTAATTTTTGCGTATCATACGCGGTTAACAAGGTGAACAAAATAACACCCAAGCCCGACAACATAAGATCAAACGTTGAGCTTTTTAAAAAGAAGTTCACTACAAATGCAAGCAGCATACCAAATAGTAACATAATGCTGATGTTGCCAATCGCCGTCAGATCACTTTTGGTAAAATAACCGTAAATGCTCATAATGGCAAACATGCCCGCAGCGGTTAAAAATGTCTGATAAATGGAGCTGGTGGTATACACGTAAAAAATTACCGAAAGCGTAAGCCCCAACGATATGGCATACAGCAAAAAGCAGATCATGGCAGTGACAAAATTCATGCGCATAATAAAAAAGCCCAGAATCAACACTAAACCAATTTGCACTAAAAATAAGGCAAGTTGCGCATAAGGCTGCATAAAAGCGGTGAATACTGCTGGCGTTGCTGCCACATAGTACGCGGTACCGGCAGTGAGTAACAATGCTGATGCCATCCATGCGTAAACACCGGAAAGAAAATCAGCAGTGCGACGTTGTGCGCCATATTCCATATCGTACATAAAAAAACTCCTTCGTTTGTAACCGTCCTACAACCCCCGATGTGGCCTGGACACTAAAATAATATCCCCTTAAACACTACACTTTTGATACTCGGAAGTATAGGTTCGCTTTTTTTATTACACTTGCTATAGTTAATTTATTACAAATAAATGTACGTAAATACAAGTAAATACCACAACCAGATCTAGGCGATACAAGAGAATGCTGTATCTGAAGCATTGTGGGTAACAAACAATCGTATAAGGGAGACGCTTATGGCTATAGCAATTACCGCAGAAAATTTTGATCACGAAATAAAAAAAGCAACAAAACCAGTTGTCATCGACGTCTATGCCACATGGTGCGGACCTTGCCAACAAATGATGCCAGTTTTTCACGAATTAGAAGCAGAACTGGGCAGCAAATACACCTTTGCTAAACTCAATGTCGATGAAGCACGCGAAATTTCTATTCAATTTGGCGTCACCTCAGTGCCTACCTTTATCTTTATGAAAGACGGCGTTATCGTCGGTAAAGAAACGGGCTACATGGGCAAAGATACACTCAAAGAATTGCTCGAAGAATTATTCTAAAGTACAAAGTGGCTCTGGAAAATCCGGAGCCACTTTTTTTATAACCCACACAAAAAATTCCCCGCACAGAAAAAACAGATCAGTTTTACACAATGCTCCACTTTATTTTTTTTACTTTTTTCGCTACAAAAAACGCAACCCAAAATCTGCTGCGCCAGTCTGAACATACTTATCTCCCCCCTAGGTTTTGTTGACCTAAATTTCTTGAGAGAATCCAATCTCCGTTCGCCCTGAGTGTCCGGCGAAGCTGCAGGCGAAGGCGGATGTATCGAAGGGTAGTTCGGAGCAAAACCTAATCCTCCCAAAATCAGAACATTTCTACGAGAAACAATTCTTACCTATGAGCGCCAACAAATGTTTCACATGAAAAATATACTAACGGCCTCATAAAATTTCAAAAACCCCGCACATGCACGGCTGGCAAGCCCTACACTCTATGTTTATTTCTCAGCTTTAAATATATTTATTTTTATATAAATCTACCATTTGACAAGTTGAAATTTATCTTATAGGGTAAGAGAAACGCTAAACTGCTTGGATTAAACATCAAAAATAATGGTTTTTATGAGGTTTTACTTTAAATGGAAGGTTTTCTATGAAGGCCCGTTTCTTGCCGCTCTTTTTGACTACTCTTTTTATTGGTTGCTCTATCAAGGCTATGCAAAATTCAAGGCAAAGTTTTGAGGAAGAAGAGGAAATTGTTCCTCAAACGATGCTGCATACTCCCGATTTGAAAGGCAAAGAAAAAGCAGCAGCCCCTGACATAAGAACCGAAACACCTGAAGTAAATACCGATAACAGCACATTTTTAACGGCCGCATCACTGGCTCAGGCAATGAAAGACTCTTCCGGAAAAAACCAAGCAGGCCCATCAACACTAACAACCGAAAATCCTGAAGATGGCATTTTAAACCAAATAAGTTTTACAGGCGACAGAAAGAAAATTTCAGATGAACTGTGCACTGAATTATTAAATTGCGCGCCTAAAGGGATCAACGATATTGTCAACAACATAAGTTTCCCAGAAATAGCCGGAGATGGAACACCTTCAGGTATTCTTTTTGTTGGTCCTCCGGGAACAGGAAAAACAAACCTTGCAAAAGCAATGGCTCAACAGTCCGGTCGAGGATTCCTACCAATTATAACCGGAGCCTTGGTAGATCAGTTTCAGGGATCTGGGGAACAAAATATTACCGCGGTAGTCGATTTCATCTCTTCCCTAAATAAACCCTACATAATTCTACTCGATGAAACACAATCAGTAAGTGAAGGCTCTGAAAACAAAAAAAATTCTAACTTTGGCGTCGCCGTACTGATATGGCAATTAATGGATAAACATAAAAAAGAGCCTAATTTATTTTTTGTTGGCACCACGAATGATGAAGAACAAATACCCGCACCACTTAAAAGACGTATCAATATCTTCACTATTCCTTTGCCCGATGCAAAAACTCGCCAGCAAATAATTTCTTTCTATTTCAAAAAATATCCTTACAAAAATGCAGAAATAGGAAAAACATGCGATCAATCATGCATCGACTGGCTCGTAGGCAAAACTAAAAACTTCGCCGGACGGGATATTGAGAACCTTATAACAACGGCTATAGGAAAGGCCTTTTCACAACGAGTAAAAAATGGAGAGATCAAAAGAAATTCTGATGGCAGCATCTTGAATTCCACGAGTAAGACAGTCGTGGAAAGAAAAGATTTAGAAGCCGCCCTTCCTGAAGCACGAGCAAGTGTCGATGGAAAAACTGATTGGAAATGGTGGAGAGAAAAAAGCGCATGGGCATGGCGCGAAGTCATTCTACCAATAACGCTCTTTGGCGCTAACGCGGGATTACAGATTTATTTGCAAAATCGACAACTTGAAGTTCAACGAGAATCCATGGCCATGCAAGCCACAGGACTAACATCACAAGAGGCATCTCTCGAATTAGCTCGAAGTTCGTTTAAACACCAACGAATCAATGCAATCTTACCTTACTACAATAAAACTTGGGCTTGGTATCCCAATAGACGATGCGCACAAATGTTAGAACATTTTGAAAACTCAGACATCCCGGCCGATCAACGCATTACTAAAAATCCAGCGCTGCAATTTAAAAACACCAAATGGGTCAAAGGAAAACTCGAATTGGACGGAGTTGATGAAAGCCGCAACCCAGATGATTACACGCCTAACTGTGGCTGGTTCTAAAAATAATTATTTATAAAGTTAAACAAAAACAACAAGGAAATCGTTATGATAATAAAAAAAATAGTTATAAAATCACTGTTATTCCTAAGCACACCACTTTTAGCTATGGAATTATCAGTCCCTGTCACTGCCAAAGTGGTCGTTGCCACCGAAAGAACTTCTCGCACAGCACAAGCACTCGCTGCCGCAAGACATGGTTCAGAAGCTCTAACAGCATATAGAATATTAGCCAACCCTAGAGATTCACGTTTTAATGAAGCAATTAGGGCTGCCACAGGGTACGGACTTTGTAAAATAACCGACTCGCTTATCTTCTCAAAAACCCAAGAAAGTCTCAGCGCCTGCCAGACAGAGGCTGATGGGCAACGCTTTTTTACATCCTTTGAAACTTATCTAAACACCCCTGATCTTCCCAAAGCAAGCATAGAAAGATCTATTCAAAATATCGACCGATGCTTGGTCAGTATAGAAAACAACACAGCAATCAATCAAGCCCAGAAGAAAGTACAAGTATCAACATTAATGGACTGCCGCGATGCCGCTCACAATAAAATCACTGCTATGAATGAAGCTTTGCGTACGGAGATAACAGCCTATAAAAAAGAACTTGCCAGTCAAAGCGTCACGCAAATAAGCGAGACCTATAAACAACTTGCCCAAGAAAACAAAATGTTAAGCATGCACCGCCAGGTATTTAATCTGCAATACACCCGTGCAGAACAATGTCTTCTTGAAACTCAACGCGACCATACCCAACTCGCCATTCTTAAAGCATGGCGAGAACAACGATATGAAGATATTAAGGAGCGCTGCATACCAGAAATTGACAAACATACTGATCTTCTTGAAAAATCGAGCGCAAAACTCTTTGCTGCTCAAGAACAACTCATTAATAGTTATGCCCAAGAACTAAAGGCACAACCCCTAGAACTCGTTATGCAATCTCTGGAAACAAGCTTTACTCAAGAAACGCTACTCTCACAACAGTTGGCTACGGCTACGGCTGTATATGAACAAACAAGAGACAAATCCGATGTCATTCGGAATTTTTGGGAAGCAAAAAAAAGTACTTCCTGCTTTGAAAACCAAGAAAAAGATGTCATAACGTTTCACGCACAACGTCTTTTGGAAAGACAAAAGATAGGCGTTGCTGCATATATTGTTGAACAAAAAACAATGAACGCTCAGGTATCTACTATCGAGCAGACAACTAGCCTTGCTGAAAAATACCGCCTCGATAGCACCGTCCCTACACAAGCCCAACACTTAGTATCACTCAATGAAGCTACCCTTGATATGATAAAAACAATGCCAGAAAATATTACCGGCACCCTTGAACATGGCCAAGCAGAAGTTGCGGCAAAACGCGTTATTGAATGCGTCAAACAATTCGGCCTGGGAGCAGTGGAAGAAGGCGTTATTGAGACAGGAAAAACACTCAAAAACGTTACCGTTGCGACAGGCAGCGCTCTGGCTCATCCGGCACAAACATGGCAACAATTTGAAGACACGCTCAAGGCGATGGATGCACAGGAAAAAGAATTCACCAAGCAATTTACCGGAGATTTTAGCAAGGTAAACGAACTTCTTGCAGCCGAACCAGTTTCAATCAAAGAATACTACACCCGCATTGCCGAGCATTACCGCACTGAAAACCTTGGCGTAGTTTCTCTTACTGATCAGGATGTTGAAAAATTCGTCTACCGAGAAATTCTAAAAGATCGCGCCAATAAAGAATTCTGGAAAGAAATAGCCCAAATGTCTCCTGAACAAATTGCTCGTGTGGCTGGTAGAGAGGCCGCCCAATTTATCATAGGAGAGGGTGCATTAAGGGGTATTAAAGCAACCGCTCAAATAATTCATGTACAAAGAGAACTCGCTAAGCACGGCTTTAAAACAGCTATGCAACACTTAACTACAACGGTTACAGAAAAGGCCTCTCAAGCTGCAAACAGAATTGCGCAAGCGCTACCCAAGACTGGCGAATCTATCGAAATTGCCACTGCAGGAACTGAAAGCGTCTTTAAAACCACCATCAAAAATCCCGGCGTCGCTGAAGCATGTGAGAAAATCACAGCAAATCCACCGAAAATGGAGATGGTAAAAAAAGCAGGAAAAGCTGGAGCACACACGGCAGAGAATGCTACTACTAGCACCGCCACTAATGCTGAATTAGTTGGTAGCGGATCAACATTGAGAAAAGTAGAATACATTGACGGCTTGCGTCATGCAAAAAGCAACCATTTATTTGGTAACAATATAGAATTTAGTTTAAAAAACATTGACCCTGCCGGCAATCCAGATAAATGGGCAGCGTATATAAATAAATTGGCCCAAACAGGCACTGGAACGTCTAAAAAAATTGAGACCGGTGAAGTACTAGAAATAATGGGAACAATGCCAAAAACAGGCGGCGGCGAATTAAAAATTGGTGTAAGATTGTGTGAAAATGCTCGGCCGCAAGCGACCGAGCTTCAAAACACTTTGAGCTGTATTACTCTTTCTTCCTGAATATCCATTTCCCTAAGTTGGTTTCTAACATATTTGCGAATTGCCTCTTCATTCACA
>JAJYDS010000020.1 GCA_021777215.1 bacterium | reverse complement strand
ACAATTTTTCATATAAGACAAATTTCTTGTGCAGTTTATATTGCTGCATAAAAAGGCCTTCCAAATTAGAGCTTTGTGGAGGCCTTTTATTTTACCACTTTTTCCCATATCTATCTGAACCTAGTCATTAATTGTATAGTCAAAGATTTTATTATTGCACCTGTGGGTGGGTATTAAAAGCAGAAACATACCGTTGAAATAAAAACGAGCGATAGTATTTTTTACTATCGCTCGCAAGTTTCATCAGTAAAAATGTATCTCTAGATTAGAAGAAGATATTATTTCAATAATTGAGGCCCGCCGTGTAATTGTTGTTTTTGCTTGTTCGAAGTGGCTTTGTTAGGATCGGAGGCGGATGCACAAAAATAAAGGGGCGGTAGTCCAATGGCTATCGCCCCTTGTTCTCTCTTGAGAGTTATTAGTAGTAAACATTATTCCAGTAACTGATAGTTGAAGTTCCTGTTGGTGCTGGTTGACTATAAAAAGGAGGGTTATTTGAGCCTGTCGAATAAGGAAGAGTTCCTGCTTGAGCGTAATTTGCGACATACTTTATCTGTGAGGTTGGCACATCAGAAAAACCATAGCTGATAGCATGTACAATACATTCTCTTACAATCCCGGTGTTAGCTGCATTGTTATTTACAAAACCATTTGTATCATTATTAGCAATGCATTTTTCCAGAACTATGTTATTAAGTGCCACTAATTCTAGGTTAAAAGCTGTAGTATTATTTTGGGTGACGCATCCTTTAAAGACTATGTTGGTTGTTGCGCCTCTGAAATCAAATCCATTAATTCCATTTTTTGCAATGCATTGTTCCAGGTAAATATATGAGCCAGACAGATCAAAACAATCGCTAGTGCCATTGTTAGATGCTTCGCAGTTGATAAGTGATACGTAGCTCCCGCTGTAAGTTGAAATCTGAGTTGCATAACAATCTATAATAAGGACATAAGAACCTCTGTTGTTGATAGATGACGCCATACCATTTTTTACTACAACGTTGTTTGCATTGATGGTTATGCTACCAGTTACGCTAAAGCCGTTCAGATCGAGGGTGACGTTGGAAGTGCTTATTGTTATTGAGCTTGATTCATTTTGATACAGATAATATTTGCCGCCGGAAGGGAAGCTGCCGGTATATGGAATGCGAGATATTTGATAGACCTCATCATAGATGGTGCTAGTAGCAGAATTAAGTGCTATTGTTGCGGGGGTTGGATTATTGATGCTTACAGGTGTAACATTGGCGAGGGCGCTATTAATTGAGCTGACACCATCGACGAGTGAATTATAGACATTATCGATTTTCGAGCTGATAACTTCTGCTTTGCTCTCAATGCTCCATAACTCAGGAGTGATTTGGCCAGGAATTGTATCTATTTTACTGGAGATTACTTCTGCTTTAGATTCGATTGACCAGAGTTCAGTTTTGTCACTGCCGAGAGTATCAACTTTAGAACTGATCACTTCAGCTTTGCTTTCGATGCTCCACAATTCAGGAGAAATTGCACCAGGGATTGTATCTATCTTGCTGGAGATCACTTCGGCTTTGGATTCGATACTCCACAGTTCAGTTTTGTCATTGCCAATCAAATCAACTTTAGAACTAATCACTTCAGCTTTGCTTTCGATGCTCCACAATTCCGGAGTGATCGTTTCTGGGATTGTATCAACTTTACTGCTGATCACTTCTGCTTTGCTCTCGATGCTCCACAGTTCAGGCGTCAGTTGCCCTGGTATAGTATCTATCTTGCTCGAGATGATTTCAGCTTTGCTTTCGATTGACCATAATTCTGGAGTTACGACATTGTCGATAGAGCTGTTAATATCTTCGACCACACTGCAGGTACGATAAATTTGGCCATCACCATTATCATAGATATTATCAAGATAATCATGACATTGTGATTGTGCACGGCCACCTTCAGTTGTTGAGTTGTTAATTTTGTAGCGCTGTGTGGTGTTTGCGATATCTGAAGCAAAGTTTTCAAAGATAGCTGAACTGTAAGTACCCAGAGGAATTAGATCTTGAATTGCCATTCCGGCGATGCCATTTACTGCAGGAGAACCGCCACCAAGGCCATAGGTGCCCGTATTGGCAATAGAATTTCTACGTACTTCGATGTTGGTGCAATTTGATTTTACCAAAATACCATTACCACCATTGCCGCCGTTACCGGGATAACTAGGGTTTTGCCCAGAACTTCCTCGGAAGCCATTGCCGCCATTGCCTGTTTGTTTTACAAGACAGTTTACTATTTGTAAGTTGCTTGCACCATCGCAGGTAATTCCGTTACCACCATTGGCTCCATTAGCGGAACCATATATTGATCCTGAAGAGACGATTATTGATCCGCCATGCGTAGTCGAGAGCATGCAATTAGTTATAGTGCCACTTGAGTTTGTGGTAGTTAAAATTGCATCGCCTGCATCGCCTATGGTCGCTGTGCCGTAATATGCGACAAGCGTGTACCCCTGAGCATGGGAGTATATTTGGCCGCTATTACCAGCAGCTACTGAGCAGCTGGTGATTTGAACAGTGGCACCAGTATTGATGATGCCCGAGCCACCAGCACCTATGGTCGCTGTGCCGTAATTTGCGACATACGTGCTCTGCTGAGCATGGGAGTATATTTGGCCGCTATTACCAGCAGCTACTGAGCAGCTGGTGATTTGAACAGCGGCACCAGTATTGGTGATACCCGAGCCACCAGCACCTATGGTCGCTGTGCCGTAATTTGCGACAAGCGTGTTCCCCTGAGCATCGGCATATATTTGGCCGCTATTACCAGCAGCTACTGAGCAGTTGGTGATTTGAACAGCGGTGCCAGTATTGGTGATACCCGTACCGCCGTTACCAGTATTATTATTGATAATGATATCACTATCGGTGACTATTTTAATTCCTTGGCCATTACCCGCTTGTATTTGACAATCGATTATTTGGACAGAATCGGCATTATTGTTAATCGCTGATCGGCCATTAATACCATCGACACCTCCTACTGTTGTGTCGGCCAGGCTTAAACATTCAATAGTCATATTTTGTAGCAGTGAACGAGTTCCTGCGGCAGAGATGGTTATTGCCGCTTGTTCTGCATCGCTGTTATTAAGTGGCGCAGGTGATGTGACGGTGCCATCTTTGATGGTGACATTTTCTGCGGTGATGATGATGTTACCCGTCAATTCTCGGCAGTTAAGATCAAGACAGACATTTGGTGCAGTGATGCTCACCGTCGCAGTCATATCCATTGCCAGACAATAATTGCCAGGGGTGCTAATGGTTATTACGCCGCCAACGATATCAGAAGATCGCAGCGGTATGCTCTCGCAGCCGGTGTAATTGATAAGAATATCTGCTTTGCTACTGATTGTCTCAGCTTTACTTTCGATGCTCCACAATTCTGGAGTGATTGTTCCTGGGATTGTGTCTATCTTGCTGGAGATTATCTCTGCTTTGCTTTCGATGCTCCACAGTTCTGATGCATCGCGAGGCAGTGCATCAATCTTGCTCGAGATTACTTCTGCTTTGCTTTCTATACTCCATAACTCTGGGTGCAATGCTGTTGGTAGCGTGTCGAGTTTGCTGCTAATAACTTCTGCTTTAGATTCAATGGACATTAATTCTGGAATAACGGTATTAACCGTGAGTTGCCGAATGCCCTGGTCTGACATGGCCGATGAAAATGGAGAAAAAGAAAGAGTAAAGCAGAGCATGAATGCGACACATGCAGGAGCGAAAAGACGTGATTCAAAATTATTTTCATTTTTGACGTTCACCAAGAGTCTCCTTTTTTGTGGCTCATTACCAATAGCGTTATAGTAGCAGGAGTTTTTTTGTGGTGTCAATAGGCAATGATTGAAGGAATAAGAGATGCGCGAATTGGGGAGTTGCCTTTCTTAAAACGAGGCGCCAAATTTCCCCCATACCCCCCAGGTCGCCAGAGCACTATTGCGCTGCGGATACTCAGCAAAGCCGCCAATGCTGAATAATCCATCCATGCGTTTTCCCGTGGCAAAAAAGCTTGCTGCCACATGCACCGCATGGTTAATTGAACTACTCGATGAGGCTGAGAGTAAATCAATATCACACTCTTTAAAGGGAATAAAAATAGGATTGCCGCTTGTGTCGGTATCATAGGTATCAGGTACGCGTTGTGAGATCGTACTTTTGCTTGCGCTGGTTCCCGGCAAAAGGCCTGCAATCCCCCATTGTGCCGGACAGCACGCTTCATATTTTTCTTCATTGTAGAGCTTGAGTATTTCCTGTCCATGGCCCCATAGATTATAGCCGACCTCTATCTCGCAGCGTTTGGTACGTACTCGCCAGCCGGCAGAAAAATCAGCAATGTTATACGGATGTGCTTCTACTTTGCGGGTGAGAATGTTGACGCCGGGTACATTGTTTTGGGGGCAGCTATTGGCCGGATTACTGTTATAGAGTAAAAATCTGCTCCATGGCTTTTCCTTTAAATCAAATGTGCGTGTCTGATGATTGCTCACCAGCAAAAGATCATCGAGATTGAAAAAAAAGGAGACGGCGCAATTTTCCGGATTGCGATTGAGTAAAAATTGGCAGGTGATGCCAGCATTTACGCCAAAGTGTCCGTTATAGCCTGTGACTGCATCGAACCAGGAAGCCGCATTTTGCTCCTTGCTGGTGGGTAGTGAGAGGCCAAAATAAAAACTGAGCTGGTTATACTGCTCTTGTAGAAAATAGAGCCCCCAGCGGAGCCGTAATTCACCCAATTCAGTGCGCTTTGTGTGCGGTGCCACTTTGGCAGCACACCAAGAAGGATTATCAAATGCTTGCGCGATGGTTTGTGGAAAGTGCGTGCTGGTACCTGATGCGTCACATTGCTCAATTTTCAATTTATTGGCTACATGCATGAGCGGCGCGGAGATGCTTACATACGTGTCTTTAAAAAAGGGTGTAGTTGTGTAGGGGCGCAGGTCTTGATGGTAGCCAACTATTAATCCTGTTTGTGTTTGTTGCGGCTCAAAATGAAAAGTGCCTTGATAGGTGGGCGCTAATTGAAGCCACTCAGCACGTATTGTGCGTGCGCATTTGATATTCTCTGGTGTAGCATCGCCGGCAACGAGCAAGTTGTTGAGCGGAAAGGGTGCAAAATAACGATTAACGGCATCGCGTTGGCGCGATTGCTGATAGGCGGGAGTGACATGCAGACATGCGCCATGGGCATGGGTTGTTTTATAGATGAGCTCATGCCAGCCCGCTTCTTGCAGCGGCAAGTAATCAAAGAGCGGGCGCGTGAACATAAATGAACGGCCATATTTTTCTTGACGACTGGCCTGTATAGCACTGGTGGCCATGAGTATAAATGAGAGCATGATGTTAGCAACGCGCAATCGCCGTGCATACAGAGGCTTTTGATGCTTCATACTGAGATTTCCTTGCGTGTAAAATAAGTTATTTTAGCTTAAGATAGCTGAATAGGAAACTCAAGTAGAATTTATGCTGCTTCTTTGTTACTCGCGCACAGCTATTCCTTGTGCTGCATCCTGCAAAAGGTGCTCAGAGTCGCTATCATAGACAAAGTAGCACCAATTTTTTGAGCAAGTGGCATTTTCTATTTTTCGCGGGGCAAATCCATAGGCGAGATATGCTGCCTGCGCTTGCATGTTAGTGGGGCGCACGTAGAGTGCAATCTGTTTGATGGCGGGAATAATACTATAGATGCAGCTGATGAGTAGTTTCGCAATGCCCCGTCGTTGCGCGCTTTCGGCGACAACCAACTCATCCAGAATGATGGTTCCTTCCGGATCATCGACTTTTACCACGAATTTTGCATATCCTAATGGCAAGGAGCTTTGGGTTGGTGATTGTTCTGCATTAGGTTTGTTTTCAATAGGAGTACTGCTCCGGTTGTCATGCGCCGTAATAAAAAGGCAGAGATCATGCTTTTGCCAGGGATCAGTAGGATCATTTTTTTTATCATGTTCTATACGCTAGCTTTTTTATAGAGTTGTATTGCGTGCTCTAGACTTTTTTTCTCATACACGAGTGCGGCAAGTGCTTTGGTAAATGCTGTCGCCTGTGCAAATGGGCGTTGGAATATATTTCTACCGACAGCCACACCGGCACTGTTGCCGATAGTCAGCTGCTCATACACCTGCTTTAAAAATGCTTCTGGTTCTTGTTGTTGTCCCCCTGCGCAAATAATTTTTGTGTTTCCCGCAGCTTGCACCGCGAGCGAGAGCCACTGTGCACTTGTTTTTTCTGCTGTCGAATGCGGCGGTTTTATTTTTACAAAATCGCTTCCCAGACTGGCTGCGACGCCAGCAGCGCCGGCTAACAATAGCGGTTCTTGATCGTCGGTTATTGCTTTGCCGCGGGGATATATCCAGAGGATGGTTACCAGTCCCTGCTCATGGGCTTGTGCGACAATCTGTGCTGCATGCGCGAGCATTTGTGATTCATAAGTGCTGCCCAAATAGATGGTGTAGCCGACGCCGCAGATAGAGAGATTCTGCTCTTCATTCAGACGCACCACATCATCGACCTGCCAAAGCTGTGCGCTTATCGGATCTTGTTGCGCATCAGGAATGAGGTCCGTTTTTCCGTTTAGTTTAGCGATATAGGGCAGTGAGCGGTAGCGAGAGCCGTAGCGCGCAATGAGTCCCAAGTGCGTGGCAAAAGCACCGCACTGTTTTTGTGCAGCGATACGAAAGAGATGTTCTGGATCCAGCGCATCAGGACTGATTGTTGGTCCATAAAAATCGTGCGCGAGATGCTCGAGCTTTTGATCAGCGGCAAAGAGAAACAGGCGCTCTGTTTTGCGGGTCATCCTTTGATAATTTTTTATAAAGATTTTGTGCATCGTTGCGGGCACATCGTAGGGAATGAGATAGCTACTTTTTCTAAAGAACATCATATGCTCCTTTTTTATGTTCTGGTTTAGGTGAAAGTTGTTCATGAATGACCATCTTATGGGCAATCCGTTCAAAGAGTGGCATTGCTACCTGCGCGGCAAGCAGATGCTTTTGTACCACTTCTTTAATGTTGACGACAATGACGCGCTTATAATCATCCTTGCTCACAATACCTGCGCAGGTAAAGCTATTTTTATTTTGATCGTAGGCGCCATTGACGATCATATTTGCTGTTCCTGTTTTGCTTACTACGCTGTAACCGGGAACTTGGGCAACTTTACCGCTGCGTGCCGAGCTATCAAGAATTTGGCGTACCGTGTCAGTTGTGCTTTGGGGATAAATTTGTTTGTGTGGTAGTGCATCTGTCGTCTGCATGAGCAAGTGGGGTGTACAGGCAAAGCCATCGTTGGCTATGATGCAAAAAACACGCGCCAGTTGTAGCAGTGAGCCAGCAATTTCATAACCGTAAGAGAGCGAGAAAAGCGATTGTTTTGACCAGCGTTCAGGGGGATTTACAAATCCTTCTCGTTCGCCGGGAAAATCGATACCTGTTTTATACCCAAACCCCAGGCGGCGGTAGTGGTCATAAAGTTTTGTCTCCAATCGTTTGGCGACTTTTGCGACGCCGATATTGTTTGATTTTTGGAGTACTCGAGAAAAAGGTTCTATGCCCAATTCAGTCGTGCGCGCTGTGTTAACCACGCGGCCATCGATAATCGTGGTGCGTCTGTTTTCGCAGTCAATGAGTTCATCGGGGGTGACAACTTTTTCATCAAATGCGGCTAACGCCATGCAGACTTTGATGACTGAGCCAAGTTCGTATACTTCAGTGACTATTTTGTTTTTTGTTTTTTCCATATCAATCTGTTCAAGTGCATTAGGGTCAAAGCTTGGGAGATTTACCATTGCCAAGATATCGCCATTAGTAGGATTCATCACTAAAGCAAGGCCTTCTTTTGCCTGAAACGAATCCATAGTTTCTTGTACTGCCTCAGCAACTAAAAATTGGAGTGTGCTATCAAGAGTGAGGGTAACCGGCGTGCCCTGTGTGCCTGCTATTTTTGTTTCCCGTTTGAAATAGAAGTGGCCTGAACGTGCGTCCTTGTACAGCGAGAATGTTGTTGGTGTTCCTGCAAGCTCATCATTGTGTGCGAGTTCTATGCCAAAAAGACCATTGTTATCAATGTCGGTAATGCCAATGACTGGGCCGGTAGAGTCAGTAGGATAATAGCGGCTTGGCTCGGTGAGAATATTAATATCGGCCAATCCGCTTGCGCGGATGAGGTCTTGGTCTGTGTTGCTTAATCGCCGCTTTACAAAAAGAAAGTGTGCCTCCGGATGTGCTTCTAACCGCTCTAATGCGGCAGGAAAATGGCGTGCTAGAAATTTTCTAAGAGCCGGTGCATCTTCCATCTGTCGTGGCAATATGAATGCAGAGAGTATCTCTTTATTAAGTGCCAGACAAATGCCCGTGCGATCAAAAATAGGTGCTCGTGGCGGTCGCTGGGTCACAGTGACATTATATTGTTTATTTCCCAGTTTTTCATAAAAGTCATGCTGCCCGAGTTGAATGAGGGCCAGGTTTATGAGAATGATGGTATAGAGAAAAACAAAACAAAAAAATACAATGGTAGCACGCAATTTGTAGTGATTGCTCGTGAGTTTGCCCGGGACATTGGAATTGAGCGGGGCGTTCATGGTAAACCTTTTTGTTCTAGTGGGGCGATTGGTTTATCAAGTACAGTCTGATTTATAGTGGCTATTCGTTTTATTTGGTTTATTTTTATTGGTTGCATGCCCAGCTGCTCTTGCGCAAATTTTTTTATCTGAGCAGGATTTTTTAATGCGTAGCGTTGGTTGGTGTATTGTTCTTTGGTGTGTGCTAATTCATTTTTGGTGACATCGAGTTTCTGTTTTTTGTAAGATTCTTTGATAAATTGGCTTGATTTATGAATGAGCAAAAAGACAAAGAGCAGCTGCGTGCCGAGTACGGTGAAAAGAAAAGCTTTTTTATGCATCACACATTCCCACTTAAAGTACACACGTATCTATATCGAGCATATCCGGTACTCTGCAGAAGTGATTTTTGTCTACCTGATGTGTTAGATTATGCCGGCTCTCTTGTAGGTATACTCATTTTAGGTAGGCGATGTTAAGAGATGGGGATTATTGTGCGCTAAAAATATGATTTTCTCAATTTGCATCTACTCCAGCACCCCAGTCTATATCCCAGATATCCAGATCAGCAAAAAAGCGCATTCCGTATTGAGTAAACCATGCGAGAATTTGTTTTTCGCGCCATTGTTCAGGAGCTTCATATGCTTTGCGATTAAAAAAGGGGTATTCAAACCATGCAGGAAAAGAAGAACAGAGAGTGCTGTTGTTATCACTCTCAGAAGATGCGTAGCGTAAGTTGATAGGATTAACATCTTTTTCTGGCGTACGTATATGTTCTAAACAGCGGTACCATGCTTGACGTACGCGCATGTTGCGCCAGTTTACTGCTTGAAAGTGAAGGATGCCGTAGACGGTTACATCACCAAGACCGGATATGGTGCCGGCTGCCAGCGTTGTGGGAAAGCGAGAGGTATGAATAAATCCTGAATGATAAGAGCTCTGGTTATCATCGCAAAAGATGAAGGGCCGTATATCACAGAAGGTCTTTTTTTCTCCGTTTGGACGCTTTTGTTTTTCGTCGCTTTCCAACCGGAATGTATCTATACTTTTCCAGAGACGAATCCAATGAAATACCATTTTGTCTCCCGGTTCCATTGCCAAGATTTTCGTACGTAAGATGGATCCGTGTAAGCATTGTGCAGTGAACATTTCATCCGCATCAAGTACGATAAAATGTGTGCCGCCAATTTCGCGGCCCGCTTGCAGAAGTTTGTTTCTGTCGCCCGGTTCATCGCGATACCAGTTTTGTTTTTTTATGATCTGTTCAACATTACATTCTTTGGCGAGCGACTCGACAACGGTAACGGTGTTATCCGTTGACGCGTCATCCAGTACGATAATCGCATCGGTGTAGCAAGCAAGCGCGCGCAAGCATTGATCAATGTACGGGGTTTCATTGCGCACGGGCACTAAGCCGACAATTTTTTTCGGGCGGGCCATGAGGGTCTTTTTTTGTTCGGCAGAAAGAGTGACTTGCTCGGGGGTGTTTTGTTTCGTCTGAGAGGGCTGATCAGATGCATGCTGCATGAGGGTACAAGCTAAAACGGTGAATATATATGCGTAGCATGTGCGTAGTCTGTTCATATGACTCTCTCCTTGAAGTTTTAAGCCTGCACTGATTTTTTTCTGGGTTCAAGTACCTGTTGTGCGTTGTATTGTTTGTATGAGTTTTCGCTCGATTCTACTGCCAGATCTACACAAAAGCAATGGAAGAATTAGGTGCCTAAAAAAAAGAAAAAAATAGGGCAGGTATATTACATACATGCCCTACAAAAAGCAGATGTTCTTTGTTTACTTATTACCAATCGTACGACATAGTAAAGTGCACTTCGCTTGCCGATTCGCTTAATGCTGGATTAAATCTATCATGTCGAGGATCGAGCTTGAAACCCCAATCAATTCTGACCGGCATTGGATTTAATATCCGTACGCCTATACCAACCGACTGGCGATAATCAAAACTGTTTCCGCGTAACATGCAGGCATTGCTTTGGCTTGTGTATGCGCTATCCCAACCAGCACCGCCATCATAGAATACGACGCCCTTCATATTGAAGTCAGGCGTAATGGGGAAGATCAATTCAGCATTTACAAAGAAGGCTTTTTTGGCGCCCATAGAATCGCCCAAGAGCGTTGGCCCTATTTGACCGTATAAAAAGCCCCGTACGCTGTTTGGACCACCAATATGAAAGAGTTCGGCAAAAGGAATAACGCGGTTATTATTGAATGGACCGGAAAAACCAAGATTACCATGCAGACGGAATACTAAATCATGTTCGCCAATAAGTGGGGTAAACCAGTTACCATCGAAGGTTAACCGATAAAAGCCAAACCTGTCTTGCGAAGTTGGTGCGCCAATGCTCGGTGCGCCAATACGTGTCGTCAGTTGCCAGTTGTGGCCCCGGCTTGGGTGCATTGGATGGTTACGCATATCTTGTTCTATTTTATTGGTAAACCAGACAAAGCTGCCGGAGGTGAATTCTTTACACAAAATATGTTTAAATTCAGCAATTTCTTCGGGGTTTCTTCTTTCCAGATCTACAAATTGTATGCTTTTTTCATACCGCAAGTTGTCCAAACCAGTGCTGAAAAGTACTTGCACATCATTGAACCACGAGGTACGAGTCACTACGCCGGCCGTGAGTGCGCCTCCGGTCAATTTTTCAGTGATCGCTTGTGCATGTCTGAATTCATCGTAGGTTGGGCGGCGGTGGTAGATATCCATGGCGCCCAAAATTGGTTTATCAAAGAGCCAAGGGTCGGCAATGTGGAACATGATATTTTGTTCGTCTTTTGCCCAGGTTCCTTGCATATTCACTGCCACACCGCTGCCAAAGAGGTTAACATCAGCAACCTCACCACCAATGGAAAGACCGTTACTTGGTGAGCGCGGATCCATGCCGGCGCCGCCAAAGCCGAGTTTTAAATGGAAGTGGCCCGTTTTTGCTTCTTTAACAAGCAGGTCTAAATCGGCCAAATCCTCTGATAATCGCGTGACTTTCCAGTTAACGCCATCTTGTTGTTCAAAATAGCCAAGACCAGAAATGAGGTCTTTGGTGGTATCCATTTTGGAGTTGGTGAGCAGATCCCCTTCATCAAGGAGTAATTTGCGGCGAATAATTTTATCGCGCGTTTTTTTGTTGCCTTTGATGGTTACTTTATGCAGTTTTACTTTGCTGCCCAGTTCGGTAAAGAATGAAAGACTGACTGTTTTTGCATCTTCATCAGGCTGAATCGATGGCTCGATGTGTGAGAACAGATAGCCTTGTTCACCCCAGATCCATTCAAGGCGCTTGATCGCATCCATAATCATCTCTTTAGAATAGAGCTGCCCTGGGCGCACCGGAATTTGTGAGAGTAAATATTCTTGGGGCAAAATATCATTGCCCGGTGCTTTCACTTCGCTGATCGTGTACTGATCGCCTTCTTGAATTTCAAAAGTGATGGCAATGGTGCCACGCTTTGGATCTACTTGTACGTCGGTATCGGCCACTTTGGCGTTGAGAAAGCCATGATTTTGATAATATTGTTCAATCAGATATTTATCGCCTTCAATACGTTCTGGGTGATAGGTGCCGGCTTTGTCAAGGAAGCTGAGCAGCCAATCCTCACGAGTGAAGATGTTGCTGCGCAATTCTTTGCTGCTAATATTTTTGTTGCCTTTAAATTTAACGCGTTTTACCAGCGACTTGGCATGTTCAGTGATATTGAAAACGGCTATCGCCTTGCCATCCGTTTCTTGGAGTTCTGTTTGGATATCAATGTGATGATAGCCTTTATCTTGGTAGAGTTTTTTAATACCTTGTGCAAAGCGCTTTAATTCAGGTGCATCAACGGCCGCAACTTCAGCAAGCCCCGTTTTTGTTTTTAAATCATTACTATTTATCTGTTTATTGCCCTTAAATTGAATATCTTGCAGGAGAAGTTTTTCTGTGACAATGATATACAGATGCACTTTATCAGCGCCGACATTTTCTGCGCGCACATCAATTGAGCGCAAGCGCTGTAGACCAAAATAGAGATTTTTTATGAGCGTTTTTGTTTTGAGTGGATTAAATACTTCGCCTATTTTATAGGGAATGCGGCTTGCGATGGCTTCGGTATCTACATATTTATTGCCCACGATACTGATCGCATCGATAGTGCGGGCTACCTGTTTTTCTGCCGTTTCTTTTTCAGGAGTCTGTGCGGTTGCCATTTTTTCATGCGCCGGAGCCTCAGGCTCAGTGCGTTGCGCAGGTGCGGCAGGTGCAGGCGTTGTCACCGTTTGATTCTCATGGTGCATGTTTCCTGTTTCTGGCAATGATATATCAGGTTCCCGCCATGAGCTATTTTGCGTCGCGCTATTTTTTTGATCATCGAGTGCGATGGCTGATTGTACTTGATTTGGATATACAGTCAAAATGAGAAGAATGGTGCACAGGCACCGTGCTCCCGCACTGGGGGCAGCACATTTTTTCAGATAGGTGAAGAACAATGCTCTCATTAAGTGCTCCTGGTTTTTTCACTGCTGTTAGGCGCTTGCATGCATCATATACATGATTTAACAGAGACACCATGATAATATTATTTTTTGAAATTGACTAGGGAAGGAGCGATTTTTAGGTTAGACTGAAAATCGTTTGCGCGAGAGTACATTATTGTTTACAAAGGTGAGTGAGCCATGAGAGACAATATGATAACCATAACCAATACGTTGACCGGAAAAAAAGAGCTGTTTACGCCGCTGAAACCTAAAAAAGTTTCGCTCTATGTCTGTGGGGTAACTCCCTATGACAACTCCCATTTGGGGCATGGACGCGTCTATGTCACATTCGACGTACTCTATCGCCTTCTTACCTTTTTGGGGTATGAGGTCACCTATGTGCGCAATTTTACTGATATTGATGATAAATTGTTAACCAAAGCGCAGAAAGAATTTGGTGATCAAAATGCGTACGCTAAAGTTGCCACTACCTTTATTGCAAATTTTCATGAGGATATGAAGCAGCTTAATTGTTTGCCGCCAACCTATGAGCCCCGGGTAACTGATAATATTAAGGAGATTATTGCCTTTATTTCCGGGCTTATCGATGCGGGCAAGGCGTATGTAGCCGATGGCGATGTCTATTATCGCATTTGCTCGTTTCCTGAGTATGGTAAACTTTCGCGGCAAAAATTAGAAGATTTGCGTGCGGGCGCGCGTGTTGAAGTAAATGATCTGAAAAAAGATCCGCTTGATTTTGCCCTCTGGAAGGGGGAGCCTGAGGGTCAATTTTGGAAGAGCCCGTGGGGATGGGGAAGACCCGGTTGGCATATTGAATGTTCCGCGCTGGCGACCAAGTATTTGGGAAAACAGATTGATATACATGCGGGTGGCATGGACCTTATTTTCCCGCATCATGAAAATGAGATTGCGCAATCAGAAGGATTGACCGGGCAACCCTTTTCTAACTATTGGATGCATAATGCGTTTGTGCGCGTGAATCAAGAAAAAATGTCCAAATCGCTCGGTAATTTTTTCACCTTGCGGGATATTTTCAAGCATGCTGATCCTATGGTGATACGGTATTACATTTTAGCGCATCACTACCGAGCACCACTTGATTTTTCGCTTGTTGATCTTGCGGCTACGCAAAAAAGCTATCAACGGCTTGTACGGGTCTTTGATGAAGTTACGTGTGATGAAAAATGGTCAGCCGCTGATATCCGTGAATCTGCTATTGTGCAAAAAATGCTTGAATTTTTGACTGACGATTTAAATACGCCAGGCATGTTTGGTGTATTATTTGACCACCTTGATGATCTGAAAAAGGATCCCAAAAAGCTCTGTGCCGTGAAACTCTTTTTACAGCAGGTGCTTGGTCTTACGCTTAAACCGTTGCCTGAAAAAGAAGTTTCTATGACGCCTGAAATTGAAACACTGCTCCGTGAGCGAGAAGAAGCGCGCGCAGCCAAAAATTGGAAATTGGCCGATGCGATTCGCGATAAGCTCGTGGCGCTTGGAGTTGAGGTACGGGATACGAAATTAACCAAGTAGTGCTAGCCGTTTTTCCCTTGCACAAAAGCTTATTTTCTTGCGCTCCAACTTCAATAAAGACTAAAATTATTTTATTGATGTTAAATGATGCTTGAGGAGAATCTCTATGCAACTCATTAAGACCACTTTCTTTGCAACGCTTTTTTTCTGTAGCCTGACATTGGTGGCTGGAAAAAATGGAAAACCCTCATGCCGCACGGCGGAAGCTGAAGAGCCTCTCCTTACAAAAGACAGTTCATCTTTTGTCATAACGCCTTGCTGCCTGCAAGAAATAAATTTAGCGGATGCGGTACGCATACCAGAGCTTCCAGGGCCTCTTGCCAAGAAAAATTATAGGCATTGCCCCTATTGTGGAGGAAATATTTCCCCTATCATTCCAAGCCCATTACCAGCAGATTTGCTCAAGATAGAAAAAGAAGCCAAACGAAAAGAAGCTGAACGTCGAGCAAAACTTCTTAGAGAACAGCAATCAACCGGCGAACAATATCAACAATGGGGCGGTGCTCACTAAGGTCTTTCATATACTAGATTGCTAAGTCATGTACCTGCCATCAAAATGTTTTTATAGAAACCGGCCTGACTAGCATAACGCGTAAAGCTTAAAGAGGATCGCCAAACTTACACACGAGAAAAAATTAATTTCCCTATCGCCCTGAGTGATTCTGAGCGAAAGCGAAGAATTGTATCGAAGGGTCAATCCTTATTTTTGTGTCGCAGTAACAGCTGTTTAATGGTAACGGCACCATCGAATCCTTTTTGCCATTTTTTATAGGCACGCTCACGTAGTTGCAATAAATAGCGGAATAAGAAAATACTGGTAGCCAGAGGTATGCCAGTCGCCGGTACCATCAAAGGGCGGAATCCGGTAAATTGATAATGATCATAAATGTCCACTAAAACGATCAGAAATGTCATTCCTGAAACCCAGCCGCCCAGGCACGAAAAAAGCTGTTTAAATGGTGATTCGGAGAAACCAAAGGTAACTTTTGAGCATTTCAATTGCCCTTCGTTGAAATTAATATTTTGTTGTGCCAGATCGATAAGAGAAGCGAGATCTGAATCAGAAATCACTGCTGTTTGTAATAATGATTTTACTTGAGGAATATTGCCATTTCTAATTGCCTGTTCCAAGTCGTCGATTGGTTCTGCGTATGCGAGAAAAAATGAGCATGAAAGAGTGACGAGTGCAAGTAATTTTTTCATATAGATTTCAGTTGCCTTATTTTTGGGTTATTTTTTCTTATTTTACTATGTTTTTATGCTTGTCAGAACTCGGCTAATTAGGTGGCGAGGTTAGTTTTTTGTTCGAGCAAGAGCTTTTCGATGTCGAGGTTTTTGAGTTTATAACAATTTTCACATTGAGGACATTCAAGATAAAAAGTCTTTTTGCCAAATGGGAACACGGGAATAAAAAAGAACGTGATCCAGCAACGCAGAGAAATTACATTTAGATTGTTTTGTTGGCAGATAAGACATGTAAGTGGCAAACTTCCTTCTTGGATTGTTCTTGTACGATAACCATAAATCAGAATATCTGTAAATCCTTTTGCTGGTATGAAGCTTGTAAAAAGAAGTGCTGCCAATGCAAACTTTTTGTTCATTTATGTTGCCCGTTTTAATACGGATGCCAGCCACAGGTAAACATCTCAGGGGAGAATATGGCGACATCGCATAAAATTTTTATGACAAGAATCCGAGAACTATTTTTGGTAGTATAAATGATATGGCTATTGTGTACAACAGTGTCAGCATAGAGCCGATATATTTTACATTAAATATCCATAAAAGGGCACTTAACAGGATAGCCGATTCTTTTTTTGCACCTTCTTCAGGAATACGCTTAAGTGGTTCTAAGTCTTGGTTGCTTGGAATTGCGTGAAGGCCAATTGAATAGCCCAACCATGCAGCAAAATTCGTTGGATTTAATAAAAATGGGTAAGGTGACCACTCAAGAGCAAAACTGGTGCCTAGTGTTTGCATCATAGCAAAAGGAAAGGTTAAGAGCATACAAGCTAGTGAGTTTATTATGAGTGGGCCAATGGCAATAAAAAATGCGGGAGTTATTTTTGATTGTTTGGCCAGAATGACATGTCCAGCTTCTTTAGAAAATGGTCTGAAGTAGGAAATCGCATACACTGGAACATTGAAAATATCACAAAAAAAGCGATGTGCAATTTCGTGAAGAATTACGCCAGGAAAGGTTAATAGCGAGATGATCTCGCCAGGGATATAGATAAACATGCTTATGCCTTGCCAAAACTAGATTTGAAAGTTTCTTTATAATTTTCTGGAACAAAACGATCTATCTCGTCAAGTTCGGTTTGAGAGTATTGTTGGCCTTTCAGATAGTGCATTCCTGCGAAAAAAAAATCTTCATTGTTATCGCTGAGGGCAAAAAATATTTGTGCAAGTCGTGTCTTGCCCTGTTTAAACTGGGGATAGGTGTTTACCAAGTTCTGGTAGATATTTCCAGCTTGTGCATAATCTTTATCATTAAAATATTGTTGTGCTTTGGCTATTCGCATATTAAGTGCGTGGTGAATGGGGAATTGATTGGACATAAAAAGAGCGGTGGATGATATCCAAATAAGCAGACTAAAAAGACCAAAGCATTTTATCCACAGTGGGTAGGAGTGTTTTGACAAAGGTTGTAACTCTGCCTGTGAATTATCTTGCTGGTTTTGCTCGGGTGTCATTGTGATAGCCCTTCCTATTAATCAAAGAAAAAAAGTCTTTTTTGAGTGGGTAATTAACGAAAAAGTATAACCATTATGGTGTATTTGACCAAGTTTTTAAGAAAATAAAAGTTTGGCTGATAATTGCTGAAATAATTGATGATCATTATCCTGATCAGTAAGAGAAACTATGCCAAGATTTTCAGCGCGGTAATGCTTGGCAATGCGGGTGGGGTGGGGCTGACTAGGTTCAGATAGATATGGGAAAAAGTGGTAAAATAAAAGGCCTCCACAAACCTCTAATTTGGAAGGCCTTTTTATGCAGCAATATAAACTGCATAAGAAATTTGTCTTATATGGAAAATTGTACCAGAAACCTGACATAGATGAATCACAATATTCGTCTGTCGTGTATGAACGTCTGGAGAAGCTTAAAATTTTTGATTCTTTACGAGCTGAAGATTGCTCACTAAAAACAGCGTTAGCAGCTTTGCAACTATCAAAAACTACGCTTTACAGGTGGAAGAAAAATTACAAAAAGTTTGGTTTAGCCGGACTAGAAATCGAAAGTACACGGCCAAACAATGTGCGCAAACCCAAAAGAAAGCCAACCCTTATTCGAGAAATCTTGTACCTTCGCAGAAAAAATCCACTTTATGGCAAAGCCAAATTAGCTGTTCTTTTAAGGCGCGATCATGGAATCAGGCTTTCAGTCAGCACTGTTGG
>JAJYDS010000040.1 GCA_021777215.1 bacterium | reverse complement strand
TACACACCAGTATTGCAAAACACATCTCGCTTCGCAAACTAACGTTTGCTTTGCTCAAGCATATGATGACCATTCATCCCCAGGCTTAGAAAGCCTTGGGGTTTTCTGGTCATGTGAATAAAAAAATTCAGAAAAGTTTCTTAAAAATTATGGCGAAATATGCCCAAGCTTTTAAAGCACTAGCAAGAAGCTAGCCGTATGCCAATAAGCGCTCACACTATCTTGGATGACATCTCGCGATACGATCCTTGCAACAAATCCCCCGGCGCAATGCCAAATTGCTGTAACAAAAACTGCACCTTTCCTTCTTCAATCGCCCGCTGCGCAGCAGTATCTTGCTCTTGTTGGCACACTGCCTCAAGTTCAAAAAATGTACCCAGCCCGACAACCTTATCAAGGTGAATGCGCACATTGTGGTACAAATAAATAGCACGCGTTTTTTCAACACGAGTTTCTATGCCCAATAATGCCACAAACAGTTCTTTTGTTTTGGTAACCTCAGCTGCCACAACAGGTATAAGCACATACGAACTCTTTTTTGCTTCGGCGGTATTTGGCCGCACATAGGGAACGAGATATGCACCGCTCAGACTTGATTCGCGCAGTTTAAAAAGCCCCTTTGGAGTGACAAAATAGGTATCTATTTGATGATCAGATCCAACGTACGTTGCTCCTAACGCGCGTGCAATTTCATGCGCTGCAACAAAATCATCATTCTGGCGATACGTCGCCTTTATTTCGATATTAAATGCCATAGCGCCCTTACATTAACGAACTTGAAGACCAAATCCCATCGCCTGCAATAAAGATGCAAGTGAACGCAGCTCTGGATTGCCCTTTTTTGATAACATTCGATACAAACTCTCTCTCCTTATACGCGCTCGCTGAGCAAGGCAACTCATAGAACCCTGTCCTTCAGCAACATTTCTCAACGCATTCAGAAAAAGTTGTTGCGACTCTTCATCGCCGTTTAAGCTTTCTTCAAGTGCCGCGTTCAAATACTCTACCGCATACTCATGGTCTTTAAGCCGTTCAATCAATGTATCATGATAATCAACACACCGAGTCATTCTTTTAATCAACAAGACCTCTATTTGCGAGTAAGGGCTGTGTCAACAAGACTGTCAATAACCTGACTCAGCGATTGATCTCTTTTTTGTGCTTCTTTGCTAATAAGATAATGCCGCCGGCTTGTTGTTCGGTAGGCTATATTTCCCTTGAAATCTTCTTCTTTTACTGGCTCGGGAATTTCTTCGCCATTTTCCATATAAAACTCGAAAGCAGCGGCCATTGGTTCTTTTATAAGATCCATGGCGTCATCAAGCGATGCGGCATCGGTGCATATACCCGGCAATTCATTCACCCGTACAATATATATTTTATGTTTTTTTTCATCTCGCGACAGTTCAACGGTATAAGTCCATGGTAAATTGAGATAATATGACAAACTTTTATAGCGTTTTTTTGTATCCATGATCTTTCAATGCCTCCTGTAAATCTACTATTTGATACGACAGCAGCTGTGGTCTTCTTTTTATAGTAATGTGTCTAAAACCAGCCTTTCTAAACACAGCATGGGAGCCACTGGTTTTAAGCGTATATCCAAGCTCAAACAATATTTTTCAGCATCTTTGTAGGATATCTGCTGTTGCGCAAAAATCTTTTGAATTAATTTTTCAACTTTGCTCATACACACACTCTCTACAAAACAGTCGCTACAAACAGATATCAATATGATATCTGTTTGTACAATTAAAAAGCAAGCAATTCCTAAAAATACCTACGCCAGAAAGCCATCCTGACACGCCTTTAAGGGGCCCCACAATTTGCAATTATTTTGTTCCCCATGCTATCATAAAGATATATGTTAGTCTCTCAGGTGTAATGGAGTCAGATCCATGAAAATCCCTACTCGGGCGTTCTAGCCAGTCATCTCACCATCATGCTCCACATCGTCTTGATGGCTGAGCGACCCTCGGCATTCACGGTGCTGGCAAGCTTTGTCTGCTATTATGCCTGGTATTGGCATTATCATGGGTATGCTGCTATTACCCCTGGCTAAAGTTATTCTTGGCGCGCAGTTCGTACTTGCCAATGTTTCATGGGTTTCACTTATCGCATTTCTTACCCTCATAAACCTGGTCTGCGCCACAGCAACACTCATGCTTTCAGCATTAATCCCATCAATGGATAAATTAGACATTCTCTGGGTCCGTTTTATCTTCCCCTTATGGATTTCGGGCGGCTTTCAATTCTCCTGGCTCTCGGTGCATACAACTATACCATGGCTTTCTTACGTGATGCTTGCAAACCCTATTACGTATACCACTGAAGGCGTTCGCGCTGCGCTGCTCGGGCAAGGAGATACCCCTCCCTTTGTGGCTCTGTAGACTAGTTCTTCTAGTTTTCTGGATTTTGGCCTGTTGGGGCGCCTATTCAAGGCTCAAAAAAGTTTGGATTTTGTATAATTATATCCACACAACATGCCCAGTAGGATAGGCTCCTGGGTATGATTGCACCTATCCTACTCTTCTTTCTCCCATAAATTTCACAAAACAGATTGTCTGCGCACCGCAATTTCAGTACACTTGCTAAAAATTACTCGTACCCTCAATCATAAAAAGGAAGCAATGATCGCACTCAAAACAAATCTTTCCGTGCTACTTGCCATTACCCTCCTACTCCCATCCTGCACCTGGTTCAGCTCAGATATACAAAAAATAGACTCTCTCGCGCAAGCAGAGCAAGAACTGAATAAAGCAACACCAAACACGCTTGTTGTGTTTGATATGGATCAAACACTCATGAATCCCACCGAACAGCTATTCGAGGTAATGTTCCGACCAATAACAGAATTTGATCTGGCAGACCGTACGTTTTTGATGCATCTGCGTAAAAAATATCCGGAAGTTGCACAGGGGCATGACAGCACCCGCCGCATACAATTTCTAAGCGCGCTGTTTGCTAAAATGGCTTTTACCCCCGTAGAAAAAATCACCGTCCCTCTTATCTCTGCACTACAAGCACGCGGGGTCAAAGTTATTGCACTTACCTCAATCAATACTGGAACATTTGGCTCCATCAAAAGCATGCAAGAATGGCGCCTGTGTAACCTTCATCAACTCGGCCTCGATTTTAGTACGAGTTTTGTGCAGCAAGAAATAGAATTTACTAATCTACCAAAAGAATACGGCTTTTATCCTGTCTTTTATCACGGCATTATCTGCGCAGCACTCAACCTTAAAGGCCCGATGCTTGCCGCATTCCTTGAATGTATAGACTGGCGTCCTACTAACATTCTTTTCTTTGACGATCACAAAGAACAATGTGAAAGCGTTGCCCATGAAATGAAAAAATTAGGAATCCCAACAATCAGCTATTGGTACCGCGCAGCCTATCTGAATAAAATCAAACTCGACCAGCAGACAATACAACGTCAAATTGACTATTGGGCAGCGCATAAAGTATTTTTGAGCTCACAAGAAATTTCAAAAACAGCATCAGCAAACAACCCCCAAATTCAACTATGAAGTGCATAGGTTAGACATGTAAAAGAGCCAGGGATAGTGTAAGATGATCCCAAATTGTGTGGAAACAATGAAAGGATCATCTAAATGCCAAAAGGATACCATCACCTGGCCTACGAACAACGATGCCAGATTTATGCGCTTTTGAAAAGAGGAACAAGTAAAATTCAGATAGCTAAAGATATAGGGGTACATCAATCTACGATTAGTCGAGAAACTTGGCGTAATAAAGG
>JAJYDS010000004.1 GCA_021777215.1 bacterium | reverse complement strand
TTTTAACAGGCTTAAGCAATTTCGCAAAATCGCAACACGCTTTGAAAAACATAAAAGAAACTTTGAAGCGCTTATTTTTTTAGCCTGTTCTTACTTGTGGTTAATTTAAATGTCGATACAGCCTAGATGGACACATGCTCCTACACACAAAAAAACCTTTTTCCCCCCATCGCTGTCCATATCACACCTGCGGCTACTCTTCTGAACAAAAAGTCAATGTGCGTAGACACGTAGAAAAGGTCCACATAAAAGCAGGACAACCGCTCCCACCTGGATACAAACTGATTGAGCACAAAGAAAAAAAAGACAGTTAAAAACAGCTTGCCGTATAAAAACTCGGTTTATTTTTCTGGCTCTTCAGAAGATTTTTTTTAAGATCGAATGTCAATCTTTCAAAAATCAAAACCTAAACACACCATGCAATCCCGGGATCATCGAAAAACGCTCTGCGCCTCTAACCATCCCCACCCCTCTGCCTCTTCTGTAAACCAACGCGCTGTGGTACACTGCAAGAACGTAATAACCGTTACTTCACACACTATTGCCTGAGTAGGCTCACGCAGCCTCCAGAGAATTGCTGTGTGGCACTTTTTACTCTTGCGAGGCGCGTATGACTATTCTTGAGCAGATAAAACAGGCGCTATTTTCCCACCTACAGGGCACCTATGGCTTCGATCCGGCAACTGCCGATCGCGGCAGTTTTTCACTCAATACTGATGAACAAAAACAACAATTTGGCGACGTATCTTCCAATGCGGCCATGCTACTGGCCAAACAATTAGGAAAGAATCCTCGCGCTATAGCCCAAGAAATTACCACGAACTTCACCCACCCCCATATTGAAAAAATTGAAGTAGCTGGTCCCGGTTTTTTGAACTTCTTTTTAACGCCAAAAACCTGGCAAATAATTTCATTCCAACTATTTACCGATAAACAAGACTATTTCAAGCTACCGGCACATGCACCTAAAAAAACTTATTCTATAGAATTTGTCAGTGCCAACCCAACCGGCCCACTCCACTTAGGACACGGCAGAGGTGGCATTATTGGCGATGTACTCGGTAATATTTTGCGTTTTTTGGGCCACACAGTCGTTAAAGAATATTATATAAATGACGCGGGCGCACAAATTGAAAAATTAGGTCGCTCTTTAAAGATCCGGTGCCAACAAGCGGCGGGCCAAAACATCGCACTCCCAGAAGAAGCATATCATGGCGAATATTTGCAAAAATTAGCTAAACAGCTTCTGCATGAACAGGGCATTGGCGTCTTGGATAAACCAGACTGTTTTTTTCAGGATTACGGCAAAGAGCAGATGCTGAAACGTATCAAAGAAACGCTCCGACTCTATGGCATCACCTTCGATGTCTGGTTCTCAGAAAAAACGCTCCATGAATCGGGCGCCATTGAAAAAGTACTGGCAGAATTGAAAAAAAATGGGTATCTGTACGAAAAAGAGGGAGCGCTCTGGTTTGCATCTACCCAATTTGGCGATGATAAAGACCGCGTAGTACGCAAAGCATCTGGCGAGCTTACTTACGCAGCAGCAGACATCGCCTACTTAAAAAATAAAGTCGATCGCGGTGCTCAGTACCTGATTATGACACTTGGCCACGACCACCACAGTTATGAAATGCGGCTACAGTGCATTCGCTTGGCACTCGGCATCAGTGCCCCGCTGGACATCATTTTGTATCAGCTGGTCAAAATGAAGGCGAGTGGACAGCTTGTGCGTATGTCAAAGCGAGCCGGCAATATCGTAACCCTCATTGATGTCATTGAGACTGTTGGCACCGATGTTGCTCGTTTTTTCTATTTAAATAGAAAAGCTGATGCACAATTAGAATTTGATCTTGATCTTGCTTTGAAAAAAACAGAAGAAAATCCCGTTTATTATGCCCAATATGCCTATGTACGTACTGGCAGCATCCTAGAAAAAGCAGCCCAAGAAAAGGCGCTCCAGGAGATCACCACCCAAGATTGCGCCGCACTGGGCACCGCTGAAGCGCTGTTAATTAAAAAAATTGTAGAACTCAAAGAATTACTCGAAACGATTGCACATAACGAACAGACCCACTTGCTTGCCTATTATGTCCTGGAACTTGCGCAAACATTCCATGGCTATTACAGCAAAAACAGGGTAATTGATCTGGACAATGTGCCTCAAAGCCGGGCGCGTCTTTTGACTATTCACCTGGTGCGCAACACACTTGCAACAGTTTTGACGCTTTTGGGTATTTCACGTCCAGAAAAAATGTAACCAGCAAAAAAAATTGCGAAAATAGACAAATTTGGCAGACTTAAAACATTATAGTTATATACAAGGGAGTTACTGTGTCGACAGAAGATAAAAAAGTTCATGATAAAGTATTACTACAAAAGCTACGCGACATCACCGGCGTTGGCATGATGGACTGCAAGAAGGCTTTGGAAGAAGCCGGCAATGATCTTGAGAAAGCCATTGAATTTTTGCGAAAAAAAGGCGCTGCGGTAGCATCAAAACGCGCTGAAAAAGAGACTTCTGAAGGCATCGTGCATGCCTATATCCATCCTGGCGCCCGATTGGGAGTTCTCATTGAAATCAATTGCGAAACAGACTTTGTTGCTCGCACCGATGATTTCAAACAATTTGCTCAAGATGTCTGTTTGCATATAGCCGCCATGAAACCACTCTGTTTATATCCAGAAGATGTTGACCCAAAGTTTTTGGAGCATGAAAAATCTATTCTCCGTGATCAGTTAGCTGGATCTGGCAAACCAGAGAAAATCATTGCTCAAATATTAGATGGCAAAGTACAAAAGCTCTATGATGAGATCTGTTTGGTGCGCCAACCATTTGTCAAAAACGATCAAATTACCGTTGCTGACAAACTTAATGAACTTATTGCAAAAACAGGCGAAAACATCAAAATAAAACGCTTTGTCCGCTACGAATTAGGCGAATAAAGTAGGATAATAGGATACTAGGCATGGGCAGTAAAAAACGAATTTTGCTCAAAATAACGGGCAAACTGTTTACCGGTTCGGATGGCACAACAGCTGATTCAGCACCTGTTTCCGCCTTGATACCACATATTACTGCCCTTGCAAAAACATATTGCATCGGCATTGTTATTGGCGGCGGCAACTTTTTTCGCGGTTCGCAGCAAGGTAAAGCGCTGGGAATTACCCCATCAGTAGCTCATCAAGTCGGCATGTTGGCCACACTTATGAATGGCCTTATGCTTCAAGATTTGCTCAGTCAACACAGGATTGCCAGTACGTTATTGAGCGCACTGCCCTGCCCGACTGTTGGCGACTCTATTTCACCACAAGCAATCGACCGTGCGCTCGAGCGCGATGAGATTCTCATTTTTGGTGGCGGCACAGGTGTACCCTATGTCACCACTGATACTAATGCGGTTGTGCGTGCACTGCAAATGAATGCCGCCCAAGTCTGGAAATGTACCGACGTTGATGGTGTCTACACCGCTGATCCCAAAAAAAATCCTCACGCACAGCGTTTGGCCTCTCTTTCCTATGAAAAGGCATTGGCTCTACGCATAGGAATCATGGACCTGTCAGCTCTGGCCATCGCACAGCAAAACTGTTTGCCTATACGCGTTTTTTCTATACAGGAACCGCAAGCGCTCACACGCGCCGCGCAAGATCCCCACTTTGGCACGCTTATTTCTAATCAGGAGTAAAAAATGACTATAAAAGACTTTGTATTAGTAGAAAATGACACAAAAGGCTTTGAAAAGGCAATGACTCAAGAAATGGATAAGCCTATGAAGCATTTTGAAGGAGAACTCATAAAAATTCGCACTGGCCGTGCGCATACATCGCTCATTGAAGATATTCAGGTAAACACTTACTTCAGCCCTACCCCTATGCCTTTGAAAAATCTTGCCGCCATTGCAGCACCTGATGCACGCTTGCTCACCATTCAACCTTGGGACCTTGCCATTATCAATGACATTGAAAAAGCTATCCTTAATTCTGAGTTGGGCGTTACCCCCGTTAATGATGGCAAAATAATTCGTATACAATTACCGCAGATGAGCGCATCACGCCGTGATGAATTAGTCAAAATTTTAAGCAAAAAATTAGAAGAATGTAAAATTGGTGTTCGCAACATCAGAAGAGACTTTCAAGAAATAGTCCGCGCTGGCAAAAAAGATAAGAAAATATCCGAAAATTTCTTTAATCGGCTGGCAGACTCGCTTCAAAAGGTAACTGACGCCTTTACCGATAAGGCTGATCAATTGGCAAAAAAGAAAGAAAACGAAATCACTTCACTTTAAAAACATCTCTTCTTTGATTTTCTTGTCCCGCTTTGATACACTACCAGTAACGTTTGACAAGTTTTGATGTGGGCTGCTAGCTCAATTGGCTAGAGCGACAGACTCTTAATCTGTAGGTTCTTGGTTCGATCCCAAGGCAGCCCACCAAAAGAATAGTGTGATAAAAATATCGCAAGAGTGGCGAAACTGGTAGACGCACTGGATTTAGGTTCCAGTTCCCCTAAACGGGAGTGGGGGTTCGAGTCCCTTCTCTTGCACCAAAAAAAAAGGAGCACACTTGTCTCTCCAAACGTCCCAATTACCTGTCCCTGCCGGGTCTATTTCTTTATTCCCTTTACACAGTGAAATTCATCAAAAAAGTCCTACCCTTGTTCATGCAATCATTATTGTGCCTGAACCTCTAGTCACTGCCTTGTATAAACAAGCATCCCTCTCTCAGAAAAATGTCACGGAAACACAAGGGTTTGCCAAAGGGCAGGTACCCCTGGACTATATTCAAGAAAGCTTTAAAACAAATCTCATTGAGCATCTGGAAGAATTTCTTTTCACTTACTGTGTCACCAATTTTTTACAACAAGAGCTCCGTAATCACCAACTTCTGGTCACCGGAGAACCACGTCTTATAAATGTCGCTGTTGGTCATCGCACTGATGCGCGGTATGAATTTGAAGTCTCAATTCTACAACAACCTGCCATCCAAGAATGGCGCTATCTGCCTTTTCGTGCGCCCAAAAGAAAAAACTACAAGGACTTGGACCGCCAAGTAGATATGTTTATTGCAGAAGAAAAAGAACGCTTTGACCGCATGCAAGACGCAAGTATAACCATTGGTGATTGGGTGGCTCTTGAAGTAAGTCTTCTTGACCAAGATGGTTTGTCAGCCCTGGGACCACACAAGGCTTCTTTTTGGCTCAGGGTGGGGGATGAGGAAGCCGATCTACCCTTTAAAGATCTGGTATATCAAAAAAAAATCGGCGATACCTTTATTACACAAAGCAGAGCACTCCAGGAATTTTTTAGCAATTGCATCGATACCTCATATACCTTTTCTGTCGACATTCTTGATTGCGTAAAAAATGACTATTTTTGTACTGAGACATTCAAAAAACAATTTAAAATAAAAACCAACAAACTTCTCTATCAAAAACTAATAGAAGTCTTTTCATATCGCAACGATATTTCTCAACGCCGCGCCATGGTGCAAGATGCGCTCCAATTGTTGCTTGCAAAGCATCCACTGAGTATTCCATCGTATTTGGTGACCCGACGACAAGAACAGATCATTGATGCAATCAAAGGTAAACCTGATTACCAGGTTTATCGCACCCAAAAAGATTTCACACAACGAGTACAGCAGCTGGCTGAAAAACAAGTCCGTGAAATGGTTTTTCTTGATCAATTAGCTTATGAGGAAAAACTCACTGCAACCAATGAAGATATTCGACAGTATCTTAACTTAAACAATAGACCCCGCACCAAAGAATTTATTTACTTTGATCCTCCCATCACCAAACAACAGGGACAAGAAATACCTATATCTACATTTGAATTACAGCTACATTGCTTGCGAGAAAAAACAATAAATCATATAATTTATCACCTAACTAAAAAGTAGGCCTGCTCCCCAAGAAATAAACCAGGGCCACGGAGGAATAAACCAAACAGGTTTGTCCCATTCATGGCAAACTTCTAAGGTATTTATTTAAAAGAATCAAAAAGAAAGACCGCTATGAGTAATAAAATTCATCCCGTAATCATTATTGGTGCCGGTCCGGCAGGACTCACCGCTGGCATTTATACCGCCAGAGCCCATTTAGAACCACTCATTATCGAAGGGCCTAAACCCGGTGGACAGCTCATGGGTACCAGCATGGTCGAAAATTGGCCAGGAGAAAAAAGCATTCTCGGCCCCACGCTTATGATGAATATGATCGCCCACGCCAAGCATGCCGGTTGCGAATTTCTAAGCCAAACAGTAGTAAGTGTCGACTTTTCACAAACGCCATTCCGCATCACTACCAACAAACAAGGTGAGCTGCTGGCAGAATCGGTTATAATTGCCACCGGAGCACAAGCCAACACACTCAATTGTCCCGGGGAAAAAGAATACTGGGGCAAAGGGGTTACCACCTGTGCTGTCTGCGATGGCGCCTTTTATCCTAATAAACAAGTGGTCATTATCGGCGGTGGCGATACGGCTATGGAAGATGCATCATTTATGACTAAATTCACCAATAAAATCACCGTAATTCAGAATAAAGAAGAGCTCACCGCATGCACGGCAATGCAAACACGCGTATTAGAAAACCCCGCAATAAAAATAATCTACAACAGCTCAGTCAGTGAGTTTAAGGGCACAGATGCTCACCTAACCCATGTGGTGATAAAAAATAATAAAACAGGAGCACAAGAAGAACTACCTGCCGAGGGCGCATTTCTTGCCATCGGCATGCGTCCCTCTACCACCCTCTTTGTTAATCAGGTTGAACTTGACCAATGGGGCTACATAAAAGTCTATGACCGTACCAAGACCTCGATACCGGGTATATTTGTTGCCGGGGATGTGGCAGACTATCGCTACCGGCAAGCCATCACCTCTGCAGGTGTTGGTTGCATGGCGGCTCTGGATGTCGAACATTACCTGAAAAACAAATAACTGAACACCACCCTTGGCATACTAAATGGGTAATTATGAGATAATTGTGGGTATCGCATTGAAAAAAATAGCTAACCCGCGTATACTATACCTATCTTACCCTGGAAAAAGACTATTTTACTGTACTCATAAGGACTGTCCATGTCAGTAACTACTTTCAGAAAAAGCAACAAAAAACGTCAAAGAAAACACGGTTTTCGTGCCCGTATGGCAACACGCGAAGGTCGTAAAATAGTTAACCGTCGCCGCCAAAAAGGCCGCAAACAGCTCGTAGTAAACGGATACTAATTGTTGCTACGTCAACCAAGCCCTCGACTGCTTTATTCCTTTTCTCGAGCAGAAGTAACCGAGCTTTTCAAGCAAGCCCATAGAGTCCTTAAGACCTCTGGGCTTACTGTTTTGTGCGCTCCAAGCACACGAGAGTACGGCCGCATTTTGGTAGTCACTGCCGCGGCAGTTGGCAGTGCGCCTAAACGTAATAAAATCAGGCGCCAGCTCAAGGCTCTTTTCTATGAACAACGATTTTTCACTCATGGCTATGACTGCGTCTTCATTGTGAGAAAAGAAGCGCTTATGTTCAGCTTCGAGCAGCTTGCCCAACTCCTAGCCAAATCACTTACTCATGCAAAAAAACTTGTTTTAAAACAATCTGAAATACAGTCCGGCGAAACCATTAATTTGAAAAACAGAATTGGGCTCACAAAACAAGAAAATCTCGCGAAAAAAGAGCTGTCTAGCCAGGCAATACTCTGTCAAGATAAAGCATGCGTGAATCAATCGGCCCGCAACTCCTCAAAAAACTATTGCGCCCGTTTTCTTATCTTTTTAATCAAGGGAATACGGCCACTCCTGGGATCTCCCGGTTGCTGTCGATACACCGTCACCTGCACTGATTTTGCGGTACAACAACTGCAAGAACAGCCCCTTCATAAAGCCATCTGGCGAATCAGCAAGCGCGTTCTTTCTTGTAACCCCTTTTGTAAGCCAAAAGAGTAGCAAGCGTCACTAAAAAGGGCCCTGCAGACAGCAAGCCCACTTTCAAATCAGATAATAGCAGCAATCTACAAAACGCACGTGCTATAGCAATTTACTTGCCAATTCACTCAATTCACTCCGCTCACTTGACTCTAAGTAAACGGTACCGAATAAACGTTGTCCCTTAAATCGCTCGCTGGCAACAACCAGCCCATTACTGCTAAAATCAAGATAGGGTGAATCAATTTGGTATGGATCACCAGTTAACACAACCTTGCTTCCCTGACCAACCCGTGTAATAAGCGTCTTAACCTCGTGAGGACTTAAATTCTGCACCTCATCAATAATAATAAACTGTTGAGGAATAGATCGTCCTCGCATATAGGTAATTGCTTCAAGACTCATTTTTTGTTCTCGAAAAAGCTGTTCAATCGAAAAATGGCTGCCCCGCGGCCGCTCTTTTTTACTCCCGGATCTTTTACCGCCACGTGCAGCTTCTTGAGCTTCTAAAAATATCTTCTGCGCTGCATTTATCTCATGTGCTATAAATTCCATATTATCAAAAATAGGCAGCATCCAACTATGTAATTTCTCTTCCATCGTACCTGGCAAATACCCAATATCGCGTCCTAAAGGAACCACTGGGCGCGAAACAAGCACTTTTTTATAAGCATCATCAATAAGTACCTTATATAAGCCTGCAACAAGGGCCAAAAAAGTCTTTCCGGTGCCAGCAGGACCAAAAAGACAGACTAAAGGAACCTCTTCATCAAATAAAAGATTCAACGCCATCAATTGTTGGGCATTACGAGCTTTGAGCGGCCAACTAATTTGTGGATCAAGTACTTGCTTGAAACTCCCATCAGCAAAATAACGATATACCCGGTAGTTATAGGGATTATGTTGACTCTCTACCAATGCAAACTCATTGGGAGCAAAGCGATATTTTTTACCCAGCTCAAGCAACTGCTGTGGCACACCCCGCTTTAATTCGATAGCTGGTACGGCAAGACGTACCCATCCTCGGTAAAACTCCTGCGGTGTAACCTGTTCTCTCTTATAATCAATAACCGATAGACCAAGAGCATCAGCTTTCACTCGCGCATTTAAATCGTTCGAAACAAAAACAACATCCATGCCCTTTTTTTTCTCAGTCAAGGCAGTAAGCAATATTTTGTTATCATCAACAGAGAGAGCAAAAGGCAGATCAGTGGTAATACCAACGCCTAAAAAAAGAATACGCAGAATACTACCATTATCGAGTGCAACCCCTTCATGCAACGAGCCTCGTTGCCGTAATGCATCTAAAATACGCGTCACTGCACGCGCATTATAACCTCGGTCGGTTCCTTCTTTTTTAAAAGTATCTAATTCTTCCAAAACAGTACCCGGAATTCCTATCTGATAAGGACCAAAAGCAAAAATTGCCTCCGGATCATTCAATAATACATTGGTATCTAAAATATAGATCTTTCTCTCTGCGCTCAATTTTTCTGTCATACCTCTTCCTTTTTGACTATTGAGTTGCTGGATATCCTAGACCACTTGATGCTCAAGGTACCTGTCTCCTCTTTTCTGATGCTAACCCATTTCATTACTCGTACGGTAGCATATGATGCTTTTTTTTACAGTCCACCGCAACAATGCTATAGTAGTACTGTTTGTCATACCTCTAAATATCGTGAGGAACGAGACCATGAGCGAAATAAAACAGAATATAGCGTTGAATAACATGCGTCACTCAGCGGCACACTTAACTGCGCATGCCGTAGCCGAACTATTTCCCAACACGCTGCTCACTATTGGTCCGGTAACTGACGAAGGCTTCTTTTACGATTTCCTCCCTGAACAGAATTTTAAAGAAGAGGATTTACCCCTCATCGAAGCAAAAATGCGGGAGATCGTCGCACGCAACCTTCCTATAACCCAGCGAGAAATCAGCAAAAAAGAAGCAGAAAAACTTTTTGCAAACAACCCCTTTAAGTTAGAACTTATTCGCAACATTCCCGGAGATACCGTCGGCCTATCGCAACAAGGAGACTTTTTTGACCTCTGCAAAGGAGGCCACGTCGCCTCAACGGGAGAGATTAAATACTTTAAACTGCTCAACATATCCGGATCTTATTGGCGCGCGGACCGCAACAAACAGGCTCTTCAGCGAATTTCTGGGACCGCATTTTGTACGGAAAAAGAATTCAAAGACTATGAAAAAATGATCGAGGATGCAAAGCTCTATGACCACCGCCGGCTCGGCAAACAGCTGGATTTATTCTCATTCCATGAGGAAGGTCCCGGCTTTGTCTTCTTTCACCCTCGTGGCACACGCATTATCGAGGGCATGAAAAAATACATAGCTCAAAAGCTTGATGCCGCCAATTTTCAACAAGTCATCACTCCCGTTATGCTCAGCGATGAGCTCTGGAAAAAATCCGGGCATTATGACCACTACAAAAACAATATGTACTTCTGCGAAGTCGACAATAAAAACTATGCATTGCGACCTATGAATTGTCCCTGCCACTGCCTGGTTTTCAAAAGTCGTCCTCGTTCATACCGAGAATTACCATTGCGTATGGCAGAGTTTGGGCTCGTACATCGTTATGAGTTATCAGGAGTTATGCATGGTCTCTTGCGTGTACGTGCGTTTACGCAAGATGATGGCCATATTTTTTGCTCACATGAGCAAATTGAAAATGAGGTGTTGCTCAATATCAATATGGCTTTTGAGCTGTTAAAAAAGTTTGGCTTCGAGAAAGTTACAGTTGGTGTTGCTACACGGCCTGAAGATTCTATGGGATCAGATCAACATTGGAAAAATGCAACTCAAGCCCTTAAAAATGCTCTTGAGACTGCAAAAGTTCCCTACGAGATTTACGAAGGTGAAGGGGCCTTTTATGGACCTAAAATTGAATTCCGTGTCGCTGATTCCATGGGAAGACTATGGCAGTGCTCCACTGTACAAGTCGATTTCTGCATGCCGGAAAATTTTGGGCTCACCTATGTGGCGCCAAGCGGAAAACTTGAATGCCCGGTTATGATTCATCGTGCCATTTTTGGCTCCCTTGAACGCTTCTTGGGTGTATTGCTTGAGCACTATAAAGGTAATCTACCATTCTGGCTTGCTCCCGTTCAGATAAAAATACTCACGATCACCGATGAACAAAAAACATATGCTCAAGGAATCTATAACGCATTACAACGGGAAGATCTGCGGGTAGAGATGGATGAATCTTCTGACCCTGTCTCAGGACAAATTAAGAATGCCCAACTTGAGAAAGTACCTTGGATGATCGTCATTGGACCAAAAGAAGCAGAACAAAATGTTGTCAGCATCAGGCATCGAGATGGCAAGCAAGAGTTTGGGTTAACACTCGAACAACTCATCACTAAAGCACGTGAATTAAACCAGTAATAGAGACAATCGAAATAGTGTTTTTTACCCTAAGGGGCAGTAAAAAAGCTGCCCCTTTTTATCGACTCTTTTTTACCCCAATCCGGGGACACAAAGATGCAAGAGCACACCTTGAACAAAAAGGAGACACAGGAACACAGATATGTTGCCCCCATTTAACTAATAATGGATTATATTCTATCCAATTCTTTTTGGGCAAAATTTTTTGTAAGGCCATTTCTGTTTGTTCAGGTGTTTTTGTTTTGACCAATCCAAGTCTATTGGAAATACTGTGTACATGCGTATCTACACAAATAGCGGGCACTCCAAAAGCTTCCGCCAAAACTAAATTAGCCGTTTTCCGACCAACTCCGGGTAAAGAGAGCAATGCAGCTTGGGTATATGGAACTTTACCGTCAAATCGTTCAAGTAAAGCCGCACAAACAGCATGTAACGTACGTGCTTTCTGATGATAAAAACCAACAGAGTGGATCATTTTTTCGAGTTTTATGCGCGGAATAACAAGCAATTCTTGTGGTGTCTTTGCTAATTGAAATAATTTAAGAGAGATGGGGAGTGAAATGGTGTCTTTTGTGCGTAAACTAAGCAAGCAACTGATAAGAATAAGGAAAGGGTCTTTACCAAAGGCCCGAGCCACTTGAGAAACTGCCGGATCAGTCATGCTGATCGTCGCTTTACGTAAAATTTTTATAATCTTTTGCGCGCGATCTTGTTGGTTATCCGACAGTTTCAATGGTTACTACTCCAGTAAATCATCACTGTCCCCTTGTTTGAATGGGTATCTCTGTTAAACTAGTTGTTTAAGAAGCAGTTATCAACCACCTACCGGCGGCATATCACCCAAAAGCACCGACAACACCGCAATGAAAACTAGCAAACTTTTGTTGTTCACTGTCCTCAGGATAAATGTAGCTAGGTTATGCATAAGTAACTCCTAAAAATACACGTTCGTTAAGTTGAAACAAAGTATAACGATTACCTATTTCGATAGCAATAGATTCGCGTATGATACTCACTTTTTTTGATGTAATTACTCATTTTATCGAATCTTTTTTAGGCAATTTTTACTTCCTCATTGCCGTCACCAGTACTCTCTTTATTTTAAAGGCGACATTACTCGTCTCACTCGTTATGCGTGGACTTCGTTCATCAAAGCTACACCGCCAATGGCTCTTTCTTGTTTTTGTACTCATTGGCTCTATGTGTGAAAATTTTGCATGGCTCATAAAACTATCAAAATTAACATTTCTTCCTGAGATAGAATATCGCCTGACCCTTTTCATGGCTCGTTTTTCTTGGGGCTTCACCATTGTTCAATACCAAGCTCTCACACTCTTTCTAGAAAACTTAGTTGAAGAAAAATTCACGCTAAAGCTCCATTCAAAATTCTTTATTGTTATCAGCAGTCTCTTTTTCCTTGCTTTCATGGGATTGGCTTTTTATGATTTTAACTGCTTTAATTCAAGCCTAAGACCCGCATTTGAAATAAGCCTCATCAGAATGGCATCTCTCTATATGCTTTTTCCACTCATGCTTACAAGCCTCTTTGTCACCTTTAGAAAAATACAGACAACACAACTACCCAGTCTCCTAAAAAAACAACTAAGCATACTCATAAAAGCACTCATCATTCCCTGGTGGGCTTCCGACTTACTCCAAGTTTATCCTTTCGATCTTCTTGCTAATTCTATTACCAACAGCTACGCGGCTATCGGCATTTCCCATATGCTTCTTACGTATGCCATCTACTACAGTTTTCGCCAAATTATGGCACTCCGCTTTTTGAACTTCAAAAATCACGTACAAGCACGCAAACAGCACAGTTTTATTGGCAACTTTAAGGAATTATTAGAACGACTCAGTTATGCCACAAACATGCAAGAACTCACCCACATCACCCAAACCTATTTTAAAGAAGCTTTTAATATCCCTCTCCGCCGCGTCACCCTCTACATCCGCAAACAAGAAACTTCTGTCGATGAACCGGGCAGAATCATTGATAACAAAATACATAACGAGGTAGAAAACTTTCTCAGTGCAAGCAATCCAAATACCATCGAACTGGTAAGTCAGGCAAAAATCATAATCTACGATGAGCTTTCGTTTAGTAATTTTTATGAAAAAAACCCACATTACACCTCCCTGCTTACATTTATGGATGCCATAAACGCCGATATTTTCATTCCGGTGTACGAAAAACAAAAATTGATCGCCTATATAATCATTGATCATCACGCTCGCTCGGATCAATTTTATAGCGATATGGAACGCGATGAGATGCTCGTTTTTTCTAGCTATCTGGGCAACGTTATCAATCTCCTGCAACACCGCAACCTAGAGTCAGTCATTCATCATGAAAAAGAACTCAAGGAAGAGCTGTACAGTAAGCATCAAGAAATTAATCAATATAAGGAAAGCGTCCGCTCATTCTTACGCACAAGCACACAGAAAAAAATTGGCATCATCTTTTACAAGAATCGTCATTTTACCTTCGGCAACCAGGCAGCAAAAGAACTCATCAAAATAAATGTTAACACACAAGATGGCCACCCTTTGGCCCAAGCACTCAAACGCATTGCACAACAAGTTCAGGAATATAAGGCCCCGCAGACACATTTTGTTAAAGATTCTGATGGCACCCGTTTGGTTCTCAATGGCGTACCCAATTTAGAACAAAACAACGTCATCGTTACCGTATACCATCCAGAGATTTCTGACATCATAACCAAACAACTTGATCAGCTGAAAGACCCAACCAAATGGGATTATCTGCTTTATCTTGAAACAACACAATCTGGGCAATTGATTAATCAACTCATTCCCGGTTCAGGGGAAACTCTTTTGAACTTTAAAATTGAACTCTTAAAAACGGCATTGAGCAAAAAAGCAACGCTGCTTGAAATGGCAGAAGAAGATTTACTCCCCACCGCAGAATTACTCCACCATATAGGATTACGCGACAAACTTCATATACTCACCCTCCATGGCCCGGAAAAAAACTTTGAAACTGCCACCAAACTTTTTGGTATGAACCCTATTTTTGACAATGCGAGCAGCGCCCAAGAATCACTCATCAAAATACTGCATCCGAGCGGCACCTTATTCATCAAAAACATTCATTTTCTCTCGCCTGAAACACAAGAATACTTGGCTGAATTTATCCACTATGGCTTTTATCGCACCTTTAAAAGCGATCAAAAAGTCTTTGCCAATGTACGTATTATTTGCTCAAGCGCACAGGATCTGACCGTATTGGCTGATGAAAAAAAATTCTCCAAAACACTCGCCAGCGAACTTAAAAAGACAACCGTTACCATGCCATCGCTCCTGACCCTTTCTGAGGATGAACTAACCAATCTTGCCCAAGGATTTAGTGAACAAGCGCTCAAAACACAAACCTTTAAAAACCTACTTGATCTAACCCCGCGCGAAAAACTCAAACTCGCCAATCAACGCCCGGTAAGCCTCCAAGAACTCAAAACACGCGTACAACAACTCCTGATAGCAAAATCAAAAAAGAATGAGATTTACCAGGAAACACAGTTTGACCCAGCCTATGACATCAGTGATCCAGAACTCATTGAAGCTGCACGGCTGGGAAAACATGCTTTACGTGATCCTAAAATTGTAGCCCTTCTTTGGAACAAATTTAAAAGCCAAAATCAGATTGCTACTTTCTTAGGCGTAAACCGTTCTTCTATCAGCAGACGCTGCAAAAAATATAATCTAAACTAACAGCTCGCGCCCACTGACAAACTCCCCTGACCGGAACTTATTCAAAAATCTTTACTCTTGCTCTTTGCTATTTCCTCGCTATCATGAATGAAAGTAAGCGGAGGCATATCATCTAACAAAGAAGTAATGCCTATGGGAGTAGTTATAGATTTTTTCACACAATCACTTGCCAGTGCTGAGTTCTTACTCAGCATTATGTGCATAGCATTTGCGGCAAAAATTTATTTTGTCAGTTATTTGCTGCCACGAGGCGTACGTAAATCATGTATACAAGCCCCTTGGTTTTTGTTGTTGGGCGTCATGATTGGCGCTATGGTAAATGATTGCACTTGGATTATAAAACTTGTTCACCGCGTATTTTTTTCTTCATGCGACTACTCAGCTGTTATTACTATTATCCGTATTGATTGGGCATTCCGCGTTTTACAGTATCAGTTTTTCGCGCTCTTTTTAGAGAGTTTGACTGAAAAAAAATTAAAATTGACCTTTCTGCACACCATACAACTCCTGATAAGCGGCTCTTTTGTCCTCTACTTTCTTTATTTTGCCTTTCTTGATGACACTCTTATTGATATGGCAACGCAAGCACAAGTACAAACATTGGGTGTTTTATCAAGGCTCGATCTGCTGGGTATGCGCTACGCGTTGTTCTATATGTGTATCATCCTGGTCATCCCCAGCCTTTTTTTCGCCGCTCAAAAAATGCGCTCTTCCTCGCTCCCCTTTTTGCTCCGCAAACAATTACGCATATTCATTACGTATCTCCTGTTTCCCTTCTTGACGATAGAATTTTTCCAAATGAGTTATTTCTCTTTTTATAGCTTTCGCGCCTACTTCTATCATACCCTGGGAATATCCACACTCGCACTGCTGGTGATTACTCACTACTGCATCAAAAAAGTGTTAGCACTTCGCTTTTTGAATGTCACCACGTCAGCCCCAACAACCAACACCCTCTCATTTATTGACGAATTTAAAAACACCCTGGAAGCGCTGAGCCATGCCACAAGCACCCAAGAGCTCGGACATCTTACCCAAACCTTCTTCAAAGAGGCTTTCAATATATCTTTACGTAAAGCAACGTTTTATATGCGTATGTCTGTAACCGAAAAAAAACAAGAATCAGCACTTGCCGAATCACCGACCGCTATCCAAACTCTGATCGAAAGTTATATGAGCACGCATGAAACATGCGTCTGCGACTTTATTGCCAAACAAAAAATCATTGTGTATGACGAATTGGTATTTAGCAATTTTTATGATGAATCCACCGAAAAAAAAAGTATCATCGCTTTTCTTGAAAGCATTAATGCCGAAATATTTTTGCCCGTCTATACCAAACAAAAAATGAGCGCCTACATCATAATCGAACAACAAAACCAAGGACGCCTTTATAGCAAAATGGAATTTGATCAGATGCTTATCTTCGCTAGTTATCTGGGCACAAGTATTACTTTAATTCGCAATAAAAATGTTGAATCTCTTGTACTCCAAGAAAAAGAGCTACGCGAAGAATTGTATCTCAAGCACCAAGAAATAAATCAATACAAAGAGAGTCTGCAATCATTTTTACGGAGCGCAAAACAGAACCACGTTGGTGTTCTCTTTTATAAAAATCGTCAATTTATTTTTGGCAATCAGGCAGCTAAAGAACTCATTAGAATTAATGTAAACCAAGAAGAAGGACACCCAATAGCCCGTGTCCTTAAAAAGCTTGCCCTTCACATAGAAGCGTACAAATCCCCACAATCCTTAATTACCACCGATGTAGCCGGCAACAAAATCATGATAACAGCCGCACCAAACTTAGAACACCAGACCACACTCATCACCGTTCATTACCCGGACATTACGGATATAATTACTCAAAAAATCTCACTCCTGAACGACCAAAGCTCCTGGGATTACTTACTCTACCTGGAAACAACGCGCGCAGGAAAACTCATCGAACATCTCATTCCAAGCCCCGGTGAAACGCTCTTAAATTTTAAAATTGATTTGTTAAAAGCAGCACTCAGCAAAAAAGCACTGGTGTTGGAAGCTCCAGAAGACGACCAGCTCTCACTCGTTGAGCTAATTCACCATGTGAGCATGCGTGAAACACTGCACATTCTTACGCTTAATGGGCAGGAGCATCGTTTTGAGACCGCTATAAAACTTTTTGGCATCAACCCACTTTTTAGCCTCAAAACAACCCCTGAGCCCTTGCTTAAAAAACTTCAATCATCCGCTACCCTCTTTATTAAAAATGTACAATTTTTGTCACTTGAAACACAGGAATATCTGGCAGAATATATACGTACTGGTTTTTATCGGCCATTCAAAAGCGACCAACGAATAAGCAGCTCCGTGCGCATTATCTGCTCAACGAGTCACAATCTGAATCTCGGGGTTCAGGAAGAGACATTTTCTCTCGCATTACTCAATTCCTTAAAAAAACCGGCCCTCAGCATGCCTTCGTTAATGACCCTGGCTGAACCGGAATTCAATAGTTTAATTGACGGCTTTTCCTTGCAGGCAATAAAAACAGAAACATTCAAAAATTTACTTGAGCTCACTGAAAAAGAAAAAAATAAACTCGCGCTTAACCGCCCCGCAAGTTTTCGCGAACTAAAAACGAAGGTGCACCAAATTCTCATGCAAAAATCTAAAAAACATCAAATTAGCGCTGAAGCCTCATTTGATCCTGCTTATGAAGTCTCAGACCCTGATCTAGTTGAGGCCGTACGCCTGGGCAAACACGCATTGCGCGATCAAAAAATAATGGGACTCTTGTGGCACAAGTTTAAAAGCCAAAACAAAATAGCAACCTTTTTAGGTGTCAACCGCTCGTCAGTCAATCGTCGCTGCAAAAAATACAATTTACTGTGATCAAACGCATGCTTTGGCAATTCATTATTTTTTGCCGATGGCCGCACTATTGCTAACCCATAGGCAATGCGTTAAGCTTTGAGTAAGCCTTTTATGGCGACAATGCTTGTCGGCAAGGATATCCTATGCTTTTAGAAAACTTCAAAGAAAAAAAAGAAGAATTTTTGGTTTACCTCACCATAGAAAAAAATTTGGCGGATAACACTCATCGCGCCTATGAAGGTGATTTAAATCAATTTGTCTCCTTTTGGGAAACACTTCCCGAGCAAGACAAAAAACATCTTGAAGTACGTCAAATAATCGAACGTTTTTTAGTGAGTCTTTTTTATAAAAAAATTGATTCCAGCAGCATTGCTCGAAAATTTTCTTGTTTCACTTCATTTGAAAAGTTTTTAAAGACACAGGGCATTATTTTAGATCTCAAACTAAAACGCCCTCGCCTTGAAAAAAAGCTACCCGTCTATCTCAGCATCGATGAAATGTTTCACCTGCTTGATTCGGTGCAAGAGAAGGATTTAAACAGTAGCTTTCCTATTCGCGATAAAGCCATTTTAGAACTCTTGTATGCCACGGGTATGCGCTGTTCGGAATTAACTAACATCCGTATACGTGATATCGATTTTGCCAACAAAGAAATTCGCATACGAGGTAAAGGTAACAAAGAACGATTAGCTCTCTTTGGACAAAAGGCCCATGAACGAATACTCGCTTACTTGGAAAAAGAACGAATAAAAGCAAATTCCAGTGATGAATTTTTGTTTTTAAGCTACCGCAATACCCCACTCACTAGCCGCTCCATACAGCGCATCATAGAATTATTTCGCAGCTTTTTAAAACTAGAACGCCCCATCACTCCTCATAAAATTCGCCACTCATTTGCCACTCATTTATTAAATCAAGGCACCGATTTGCGCGTGGTACAAGAACTTTTAGGGCACAAAACATTGGCAAGCACCGAAAAATATACGCACGTTTGTCTGGATGACTTGGCACGCATGTGTGACACTATACATCCCATTAACAAAATTATGCGTAAAAAGGGAGCCTAAAGCCGCCCATGGTACAGCCGCCGACACTATCACTCAAACTCTATCGCATTATGGTTGGCATGCTCTGTAGCGCTCTTGTACTTATAGCGCGCCTTATCCAACTACAATTTGTGCTTGAAGATTCGCTCGCAACTCAAAGCGAAAAAAATTTTTTACGCATTGAAAAAATAACACCGCCTCGAGGTAACATCACTGACCGTAACGGCATTCTCCTGGCCACCAACAAACCAATCACCCTCCTGTATTGGCAGGGAACGGGCAATAGAAAGCTCAGCAGCGCACAACAAGAGCAGCTAGAGAAAATTCAGGAAATCGTAGGTATACCGCTCACAACAGATCCCGCTCTCTTAGAAAACATACTCATCACCGAAAGGCGGTACAAACAGTTTCTTATTGCTAACGATGTCTCTTTAGCACAGCTTGGAAAGATAAAAGAACTCTTTGCGCATAATAAAAATATCGTTATCATGGATCATTTCAAGCGCTTTTATCCCTACAAGGCGTACGCAAGCCATGCGCTTGGTTATCTTGGGTACATCAATGATCTGGAAGTTTCGGGCAAAATGGGCCTTGAAAAGGAGCTTGAACCAACCCTTAAAGGAACTGCCGGTACTATCTCGAAACAAATTAACTCCGTAGGCAAAGAGTTGGCAACGCAAAAAATTCAAGACACCTTTGCGGGAACAGATATTCAAACAACAATCGATATTCGCGTACAACACATTGCCGAAACTATTTTTCCCGAACATGAGTCGGGAACCATTCTAGTGATGGATCCAGCCGATGGCGGCATCCTCGCCCTTGTCTCCCGTCCAAACTTCGACCCAGGCCTTTTTGTAGATCCCATGACCCCTGAAATTTGGCAGGGACTGCAAGACAATCAACCATTTATAAACCGTGCTTTTCAAGCATGCTACCCCCCCGGCTCTCTTTTTAAGTTGGTTAGCCTATCTGCCGCTCTTGAGAAAAATATTATTCATCAAGACTCCACCGTAAACTGCCTGGGGCACATCACGTTTGGTAATCGAGAGTATTGCTGCCATCACAAGCAAGGGCATGGACGCATTACCGTCAGCCAAGCACTCGCAAAATCTTGCAACATTCTCTTTTATGAAATTGGCAAACACATAGACATCGACACTCTTGCCGCCTATGCACAAAAGTTAGGCCTGGGACTCAAAACAAATTCACTATTTCCCGAAAAAGCGGGACTCATTCCAACTAATGCATGGAAAAAAGAAGTAAAAGGAGAACGTTGGTGGCCCGGAGAAACATTATCCGCAGCCATTGGCCAAAGTTTCTCGTTAGTTACCCCTATTCAGGTATGCCGAATGATTTCCGGCATTGTAACGGGGTATATGGTCAAACCCCGCATCTTATACACTGAATCAATAGAAAAAGAACCTCTCATTATCCAAAAATCAACCCTACACTTTTTGCATCAATCAATGAAAATGGTAGTCACTAAAGGTACGGGCCAACGAGTAAGCACCGTAAAAGGTTTTGAAATTTATGCAAAAACAAGTACCGCCCAAACAAGTGATTTGAGTAAGGCAAAACTGGGAAAACAGTATTTGCCGCATGGCTGGTTTGCCGCCCACCTGGCCTATAAAGACCATCCTCCGCTCACGCTAGTCATCATTTTGGAAAATGTTGGATCATCCAAAATAGCAACCGCGCTAGCCGGAAAATTTTTAGTTGCCTATAAAAAAATGCTCGATGCTGGTCCCGATGCACCCTTAGAACCTGAGACTGAACAAGGGGCAGGAACAGATGCTCCTCTTTTTGATACCCATGAATTTGAAGATTTGGTTACCCAGGAGCTCGAGGAGACTTGATGCGCCAAAAAATTCAGTGGCATAGGGTACCCATTTTAAAACAAACGATCCTTTTAGCTGTTTTTTTTCCTCTTTTTACCACCACAGCTCCAAAGCACCCCAGCCGTATACAATCCTCAATTGCAAACCTCACCCATAAAGAATACCCGCTCAATGATAATGACGAAGACAACCCTCAGGAACTCCCGTTAGATGAACTACTTACTCCCATAACCGAATATCAAGAAGAAGCACCCCTCGCTCAGATTCTCACTCCAGAGCAGGCAACTATCGTTGTAGTTAATCAAGAAGCAAGCGAAATAAAACCAGAAAAAAACGCCTGCACCAATAGCAAGATTCGTGCACTCGTTACTGGATGCTGCCTGGGTAGCCTTATGGGAGTTCTTAAATATCAAACACGTCGATTTTTCCCCACCAACTGGATTGTCGGCTTTTTTATGCGTATACTGCTTGTCGAAGCAATGGTTACTCCATGCACGGCACCAAACAAAGATTTAATGCATGAAAGTGCAAATGCGGCCGATTGGCTGGTATACGGTTATATCAGATTGCATACGCTGCACATACTTTAATTTTAAAAAAAAGGAAAAAATGAAGTACAATCCCATTTATATACCACGCCCATTTTCTCTGCTCTCGCTTGTTGCCATAGGACTGCTCACTCTCACAAATGCGCTCTCTATGACTGCACCGCAACCAACAAAAATAGCTAGCAATCTAGCGCTTATTGTTGGCTCCTATTACGCCTTTGATGTTATTTTTTATCAGGGAGAAAAGACAAAAGAAACCGTAGGCTGGGCACGCCAAAAATTACAAGGCAGCCCACATCATAATAACGAAAAAAATCTTCTTTTAGCAGAAGAGAAAATAGATAAACAAGCGCAGCAAAGAAAAAAACCTGCTACTCTTTTTGAACTCGTTGGACAGACGTTCATGAGTACTCGCCCCAAAAAACACGCGAATAGAATTAATTAGCAACAGAACCGAGCTGCACAAAACTTAACTATGATCGCTCTAATGAAAAAGTCCTATGATTTTGAAAACCCAAAATCACAGGACTTACATTTTTAAAAAAAGCTAACCGCCCGGAGACGATGTGCCAACAGGCTGCTTTACTTGGAGCTTTTACGTTGTACGTCAGCAACTTTTTTAGCTAATCTGCTGACTTTACGTGCAACAGTACCGGCATGATAAACACCCTTAGTCTTGGCACGGCTCAGTTTTGATTCAGCATCACGCATCAATGCTTTTATTTCTTCGATATCGCTGCCAGCTTCTAGTGCCGTAAGCACTTTTTTCATAGCTGACTTAACGGTTGTTTTACGCGCATTATTTTGCAGTCTGCGAACTTCGCTTTGACGAGCGCGTTTTTTTGAAGATTCTAATACAGGCATAAGCAACCCTCATTTACCAAATTTAGAGTTAAATAACTTTTTCTACTTTGCCACACTTAAGGCACTTGGTGCAAACACAACCGCGCATAACTTTACCATTTGGGCAGGATGGTGTGGTAAAGCGCATCACGTGCACATTAGGAAAAACCCAACGCTTCACACGGTTATTTGCATTACTTACCAGATTTGCTACTCGAGGGCCTTTGCCACATATTGCACAAATTCTTGCCATTGAAACATTCCTTGTAAGACTTCTCTAATCGTACTGGTTATTATTCTAACGTATATGAGGATTTTTTCAACTTACCCATACACTTTATTAGCCTTTTTTTATTCTTTTACGGGTCACCGGGCTCTTTGCTGCCCCAGCCCCTTAGGCAAAACGATGATCTTGCCGCGGGGTTACCCCGAGCAACTCATATACCTCGGCAGCATAAAGTGTCTCTTTTTCCAAAAGTTTATTGGCCAAAAGATCAAGCTTATCACGGTTTTGCTGCAATAAATCGATCGCTTTTTGGTGAGCCATATGCACCAACTTTTGAACTTCGTTATCAATCTTCTCGGCCGTCTTTTGAGAATAATTGTAATCCCCGCTTCGCTGACTATAAACCACAGGCCCCAGATCGGCTGACATACCATAATCACAGACCATACTACGTGCCATCTCGGTTGCCGCCTTAAAGTCTGAGTAAGCACCGGTTGTTACTTTATTAAAGACAAGCTCTTCTGCCGCACGGCCACCTAAATAGATGGCAATAGATGCAAGCATCTCATCTTGCGTACGCGTATATTTCTCTTTTTCTGGCAGCGAATGAGTTACCCCAAGCGCTCTACCGCGAGGAATAATTGATACTTTGTGCAATGGGTCAGTCTGCTCTGGCAATAACACATTGATCAAAGCATGTCCCGACTCATGAAACGCGGTAATAGTACGCTCTTGCTCGCTAAGCACAACACTTTTGCGTTCTTTGCCCAGCAGCACTTTATCACGCGCTTCTTCAAAATCGGCCGTGGTAACCATTTGTTGGCTGCTTTTTGAGGCAATAATAGCCGCTTCATTGATCAAATTCGCCAAATCGGCGCCCGAAAATCCGGGGGTTCCGCGCGCTATTTTTTGCATATCAACTTCGGCATCGATCTTAACACCTTTGGCATGGAGCTTCAAGATCTGTTCACGGCTGACCAAGTCAGGGTATGGCACTTCGACATGGCGATCAAATCGACCCGGACGAAGCAACGCTTTATCGAGCACATCGGGTCTATTGGTGGCAGCCATCACAATCACTGAACCACCAGTCGTAAGGAAACCGTCCATCTCAGTCAGCAACTGATTAAGCGTTTGTTCACGTTCATCGTGTCCACCGCCCAAACCACTGCCACGATGACGGCCAACAGCATCTATTTCATCGATAAAGACAATGCTTGGGGCATACTTACGCGCTTGCTGAAAAAGATCCCGCACCCGCGCGGCGCCCACACCGACAAATACTTCTATAAAATCAGAACCGCTAATACTAAAGAAAGGACAATTTGCTTCACCGGCAACCGCCTTTGCCAGCAATGTTTTACCGTTACCAGGTTCACCTACAAGCAAAAGACCCCGGGTAATTTTAGCCCCAAGACGGCGATATTTTTCAGGATTTTTAAGGAAATCAACAACGTCTTTGAGTTCTTCTTTTGCCTCAGCCGCCCCTGCCACTGAATCAAAGTTCTCTTTAATGGTGGAAGGCATAAACATTTTTGCCCGACTTTTTCCCATCGAGAAAATGTTTCCTGCGCCGCCATTGCCTGAAGAACCACGCGACTGACGAACAAAATACCAACCAGCAATAAGCAGCAATAATAACGAACCAAGCAAGAATATATGCCAAAAACTGACCTGACCGGTCGTACTGGCGACATTGATCTCAACATTATGCTTTTTTAGAATTTCCCAGTCATTGGGATTATTCGGCACGACCGTCTCAAAGCGAGAGCCATCAACAAGCACACCCCGAACATCTTGTTCTGAGGCATAGACCTGTTTGACCTGATCGGACTCAACCATTTTTAAAAAGGTTGTATAAGGAACACTTTTAATTTGTCGGGCATAGTCGGTAAACCAATGGAGAATCATAAGACCACCAGTCAACAGAAGCATTAAAAGAATCATGCTTCGTGAACCACCGCTATTTAAAAAGCCATTTTTTTTGTTTTTCGGTTTTTTCATATGAATCACACCCCTCCCAAAAGTATTATCTTGAAATAAAACATAAAATCTTTTCAGATAGAAATAACTCTATGAATGGAAAGATTAGACAATGATACTAGTATACGCAAATAACCCCCTGCTGTCGATAGAAAGAGCGCTATAAAACACTCAAGAATTTCTAAAAACACTGTTCACCCAACACGCGGGCAATACCTCGCCGACACCGAGAAAGTCCTGCCCCCTGAAAAAACATTCCGCTGTTACAGCGTTCCTCTGGCTCGCAACACGGCTGCACCGGTACCCATAAGCCCACCGATTACTTTCCAGCGATGGCCACCAAGCCATAACGGGGATAGTTTTTCATATCCTTGCTGAGCACGATATATCGCATACGCATAGTCGCGATCTTCTGCCATGTCCATTATGTAGCCGAGGGCAATGCCACCACCAATATACAGAGCTGGATTAATGAGTGAACGCCACCAGGAAACAGTTTCTCGCGACGTAACTTGCGGTACCTGACCGTATGTTCCACGTATTTCCGAACGTACTGAAGGCACACCCAACGTTGACGCCACGCGTTCTTTACGCAGAGCAACCCAACTTGGTTGCTCTGCAGCAGTAGCCGCATTGGCTCCAAGCGTATAGCCAGAATCAAACACAAATGCCTGCAGGCCGCGGGCATCTCGCGCATTATCAATGCTTCTTGCACGCGGCTTCACTACAACATAACCGTCAGTTTCACCAAAATATCCTTTTTTATCAAAAGGATTTCCTGACACCGCAGCTGTTCTGTGCTGCGCGACTTCTACATCTTTTTTGCGTGCAATAGCAGCATAGGGTTGCTTAAAGTCTTCCCGCATAAGAGCTGGGGCTCCACGGCTACCAGCCATGGTTGCTGCCTGGTTAACCAGGTTTGCCAAATCAGCGCCCACAAAGCCCTCGGTCAACCGCGCCAAGCCGCTAAAAAATTCATCATCTATGCGCATATCTAAGGGGTGTTTGTAGGCATAGTATCTGAGAATATCTTCACGCGCCTCTCTATTCGGCTCTGAAATTTCGACAATAAAATCAAAACGCCCGGAACGTTTGAGCGCACCATCAATGCGTTCTGGATAGTTAGTTGCCGCTATGACGACAATATTGCCGTCCTGATTAAAACCATCCATACAGGAGAGCATCTGGTTAATCATAGAACCATCAGTTGCTGCCAGCCCTGATTGCCGATCTCCCATAGCATCGATTTCATCAATAAATATAATAACTGGTTTTTGGCATCGTTGGCTCTGTTTTCGCGCCACATCAAATACTCGTTTTACGTTCTCGGCACTGCCACCAACCCATTTACTTTGTAATTCAGCAGCGTTCGAGTATAAAAAGCAGCTCCCTGATTCTTTGGCTATAGCCCGTGCAAGCAAGGTTTTACCCACTCCCGGTTTACCGGTAAATAAAATACCCTTAGGAGGCCGTGCATTCACCCTATCAAAAGCAGAACTTTCTCTAATAAACTTAATCAAATCTTTAATGGCATACGGAATTTCACCACGCACATCCTGCAGGGTTTCTTTGATTGCTTCTGGTTGCGCTAATTCAGGATTTTTTGGTAAAAACATCTTTATTTGTTTCCACATTATCCACATAGAAGCCATCGTGGAGGCTGCTAGAAGAGCCTTGCCCGCAGCATCCATTGCTACATCAAAATTATTTCCCGCGCGCAGAGATCCTGGTATAGCAGAAAATAATAACGAAATAAGGAAAAATATCCCCATACGGGACTTGATAGACTGTTTCTTGAACATAATAACCTCACATTTTCATTTTTTAAGCGAAAACACTCCATTTGTATATTTTCTAATATACAATTTATTTTTTGGGGCGTCAAACCCATACCCAATGACAGATATCCACCTAAAAAGCCCAAGAAAAACCCTAAAAATAGGTGAAAAGCATCTAATCTCGCCCTTGACAAACTCGGCTGCACGGTTTCAATAAAATTGACAATTTGAATGACAAAAAGGCAAAGCTCTCACTGGTTTAGGAATATCCATGCTCTTGAGAAAAATAGCCCTTTCTGCCTTTATAACCTCCCTTGGCTTATCCCTTACCACCAAAGCAGTGTTGGTGGGCGCACAGGCCTATAAAAAAGAGTTTTCCGACGGCACCCACTATGTCATGTGCTTAGAGGATTGGCATGATGCAACACCAGTGAAACACGGCAGCTGCGTGATCTATAGCGCACTTCGCTAAGTCATACACCTGTCATCAAATGTTTTGATAGAACAGGCAAGCCATGTCGCGCTTACCATAGAAAAAACCTTCGCACAGTTTTTGCAATAGAAAGAATTGGCAAAAACGGAGCCTGCGCCATTACTCGCGCAGGTTACGCAGCAAGAAACCGCATCAGAACTTCGCAAGTGATAAGATATGCCTTGTTCAAATTAGCCTACTACCGGCACCTGGTCATAGATAGGAGACCAGGCTGGATACGAACAGTTCTCTTTTTTAGACGCCGCAGAGCATCTCTTCATAAAACTTGATATGCTCCGTGATCTCATCTTCAATACCATACTCATTAAGCACCTTTTTCTTTGCTAAATCTCCCAAAGAGCTTCTGAGCGATGCGCTAGAGACAAGCTTCATAGCCTGCTCCATAAAATCATCCTCATCCCCCTGCCTATAAAGAAAACCATCCACACCATCGGTTATCACCGACCTATTCCCCTCGCAATCAGAAGCTAACACAGGGAGACCCATAAACATAGCCTCCAAAACAGCATTAGAAAGCCCCTCAGATAGCGATGTGTTAAGAACCACATCGGCGACCATATATTCAGCAGACATATCTTCATGCCTCACAGCCTTGTGCAAAACCCAACTTCTTTCCCTAATATCTCCCGAAAAGCGCTTCCATTCATCACCACTCAGGATAGCGCCGGCCACAACAAGCGATATGCCGGGATGACTCTCCCTCAACCTCTCCAGCGGCCGAATGGCAAAGGTCGGATTCTTGACAGGCCTGATTCCTGATGGAAGAAAAAACCTTATCCCTTCATGCCTTTGCTGACTCCTATTTCCCGCTCTTTCTAAATGTACAGCCGGATAAATAACTCTTATCTTTTTTCCCAGCATAGAAACTATTTCTTTAAGCCGCTCCTTAGTAAGTTCACTGTACACCGCAATAAGGGATGCTCTCTGCAAAACCCGAAACACCCTCCCATCCACCTGCATGAGATCAATGTTAACATCGGTACCCGTGGCAGTCACACCATACGGCACACCGAGCTCCTCTGCCAACTTCATGGCCGCCACGCCGCCCTTGAGGGCATGAAGCGCATGAATTACGTCGGGTCTAAAATCTTTAAAAAGCTCTATTTCCCTGGGCACAGCTACCTGAACTTCCATCCCTCTTGCAGTAAGCCCCACATAAAGCCTATGAGCCGTGACAGCATTTCCCGTCGCATCAGGAAGGTACGACGGCGTGATCAACAACACCTTCAATCGGTTGCCCAAGGAACATCTCCACCAAATCTTTATCGACGTTAACAATTAGATACTTCATAGCTGATAGGGTAACTGTTGCTAAATTTTAGACCGAGCCCTCTTTCACAGAATTACCGGCACCTGGTCATAGATAGGAGACCAGGCTGGATACGAACAGTTCTCTTTTTCTGGAGTGAGATAGCGGCGTTCGTTGGTAAGCATATTTAACAAAGCAATTCTATTTTTTCCATGCCGCTCAGACGAAAAGAGCACACAATTGCCACACGGCGACCATGATGGCTCATCCTTATCCCCCGCATCATGGGTCACCTGGCGGTGTTGTTTTGTTTTAGGATCATAGGTAAATAATTGCATATACCCATCAGCCCGTTTGGCATATACTAAGCCACGCTGAGCGTGATAATTAGGGCACGCGCAATAGCCGCCTTGGGTAATACGTTCAAGCGCCTGCGTCTGCAGATTATAGCTAAAAATTTGTGGCAACTCAGTCTGGAAATCAGAACAAAAATAAATCGTGGTATTATCATCAGCAAAAGTCGGCGATACATTATTACCCCGATTACGCGTGATGCGTTTACAAATACCATTGGCATACTGATAAAGATGGCAGCTCCCATCCCCTCGCGAAGCACAATAGACTACTTGCTTGCCATCTTTACTAAAAGTAGGCACCATATTCACCCCATCAAAATTAGAGGCGATTTTTGCATGTTTATGCATATCGGTAACCATCAGACGTACATTTGCATTGGTATACTCAGAATAGAATAACAGTGGCTGCTTGGCAGCATTATTCCAACGAGGTGCAACAATCACTGTCGGTGTATTCATTAACAATTGCTCATTGCTCCCATCATAATCGGCAACATACATATGGCTGATTTTCTTTTTTTTGCGCATATGCACTTCTTTACAATACGCTATCTTAGTCGAAAAAAAGACCCCTTGCCCGGTAAGCGCTGGCCAGATTCCATCCGCCAAATTATGCGCCCAGCCAGCAAGATACGCGCCACGCTTTGTATATTTTTTACCCTGCACCATAAGTGATTGCGTCACATCATACAACCGCCACTCAATAGTATCAGGCGTTGGTTGCGTAAAAAAAAGCACCAGAGCATAGCCCTGCGCGCGCAAATCCTGGAGCTCTTGCACATGTTGCATGGTTTTGATTGGCTTGACCCGCACCTCAAACTGATCACTAAAAGCAAGATCTTTTTGCAACACCTGCAATACCGCACTCAGTTCTCGACTCAGAGGCTCAATCGGCGCTAACAGTAAAATTGATTTTGCATGAATACGCGCCCGCACGTCCAATTGCATCGTACCAATCGATTCAGGAGTACTCACCGATGCGTCACCCAACACACGGTCATGAGAAACAGATGCATCATTCACTGCTATCTTCGGTGTCTCTTGCTGCTGGCGCACTGCTCCCGTTTCAGAGGCAGAACCTACAAGATCAAACGAGGCCCGTGCACAAACAGACTGATGTATGAGCCCACTAACCAGTAAACTCGTACACAAGACGAGAACAACTCGTACACCCAAAAAACGCCGCTCAAATAAAGCTCTCATGTCAGTTCCATTTCTTTAAAAAAATAAGTATTACTGCTTAAATGTAATCTTGAATGATTTACCGCGTGCCCAATCAGGAAATTCCATCGCAAGCAATGCAGTACGCGCTGAGATATCATACACTAATGCTCCTGATGGTTTGCTCACGGTAACTGTCTGGGCTTTCCCCTGCCAATCAACCACAAAGCTCACTTCACACTCTGCATCAGCCGGAATACCTTGTGGCGGTTGCCAATAGGTACTCAATTCTTGTTGTAAATAAGTCTGCATACCCAGTGCATCATATTCCTGTTGACCAACGTAGACAACATCCTGCCCCGCCTGGCCATTGCCTGCGGCACCTTCTTGAACTGCCGCACTCCCTGACGGCAGTTCAAATACTGCTGCCGGCTCAGGCTCTCTTTTTTCTTCAGACTTTTGTTCAAGCGGCTCTTTTTTCTCAGGCTCTGGTACTGGTTCTATTTTTTTCTCTGCGCGCTTTTCAGCCTCTTTTTTAAGCTCTTGCTCTTTTTTTAGTCTTTCAGCTTCTTTTTTCTCGGTCTCTTTTTTTAGCTTCTCGGCTTCTTTTTTAAGTTTTGCGCTCTTTTCTTTTTTAGCTTTTGCTACCAGAGCAGCCTTCTTTTTTTTGGCGTTAAATACCGGTGCATCTGAAATTAAACTTGTTGGTGCCCGCTCTTTTACTCGAGGACGAGCCGCTGCAGCCAACCGAGGGGCGCCACTACGCACGCTGCTACCGCCATTTTTTTTACCCATTGATTTGGTAGTTTGATAGAGCGGCATAAACATAATTTTGGTATCAGCATTTATCTGCAGCTGTTTTGCTATCTCAAGCGCATACGCCTGCTGATTCTTATAGCCAACAAATAACAGCGCGAGCAGAAGCATATGTGCAATGCTCACCAATAGACAAAGCTTACTTAATAACTGAAATCGTTTAGGAACGATGTTGCGTAGCCAAAGCAACATAGCGCACCCCACCTACCACTTTAATCTGGTCAACTAACTGCACGACATGTCCATAGCGAACTGCCTGGTCAGCTTTCACAAACACTGTTTTATCAAGATTGAACGCCACTCGCTTGTGCAGTTCCTTGAGTAATTTTTCTTGAGGCATTTGAGTACCGTTGAGAAACATGTTTTCATGTTTATCAATATGCACCACCAGCTCCTGCTGTGCAGCGCCTGCCTCTTTTGCCTGACCTTGCGGCAAATCAATTTTTATCGAATTTTGAATCATGGGTGTCGTGACCATGAAAATAATTAAGAGCGTCAAAGCAGTATCTATCAATGGCGTTAAATTAATTTCATTTACCCCATGCACCCGGCGACGAGACCGTACATAGCGACTCATGGCTCCCTCCTTATGGCATCAATACCATTTGCAAAATCAAACTTACTCTATCAGCAAGGCGCATGCTCAATTTTTCCATATCACGCACCTGCTTCAACAGATAATTACCGAGTGCAAGTGCAGGAATAGCCACCATCAAACCAGCAAGTGTGGTAATCAACGCTTCAGCGATACCGGGCGCAACCGTGGCAATATCAGCACTTTGCCGTTCACTAATATTCACAAAGGCATGAATCAGTCCCCACACTGTACCAAAAAGGCCCAACAGCGGTGAAACAACGGAAGCAGTAGTCACAATAGGAATATATGCTTCTTCATTGGCAACGACCGTATCAACCGTCTGATAAATATGCTGTTGCAGCAATTCGCTATCAGCCGCGGTAAGCTTGCCATCTGGTCGCCGTTGCAACAGCGTTTTCACATAAGATAAATTTTTAGTGAGAAAGTATCCAGGCACTGTGGTAGCAAACGTTGAAGCCAATGTCACTAAACTATTCAGATCACTCGTTTGAGACAACTGATCAAGAGCTTCAGTTATATGACGTCGCTTAACCCGAAACAAAACAACTTTATAGGCAAAGACCGTCCAACAAATAATAGACAAAATAAGCAATAACAGAATCACCATCTGACTCATGCGGTCAGATTGCCAAACTAAATGCCACAATGAGTTACCCATGACCATGATTACCCCTTTTACCTACAAATAGTTACTTTTTACATGTACTACCAGCGCAGCACACAAAGATGTTTTTAGTGTACCCGAAATTACCTCGCAAATACACCATTTACCTGATCTATTTTTTCTCCGCAAGCACCAATTGCCGCAGCTGCTGCTTATCGCGAATACCTTCTTGCAACTGAATTTCATACGCAAGCGCAACTAACCGACCAAGCTCTGGTCCCGCTGAAACCTTATCAAGCAAATCACGTCCCTGGAGTACTGGTTCTTCTTTGTGCTCCAAAATAGCAAGTTCATGCGCTTTTTTGAGAAATTGCGTAACCGCCTGAACTTTCCCTCGAAGAGGTGTGCCCGTCCGTGGATTACGAGCCTGTTTATCAGCCAGGGCCAAATCAGCAAGCATCTGCAAACTTGCGTAAGGAGCGAGCTTTACCGCAAGCCGCTTATAAGCTGATGCTTTCGCTTTACCGGCGATAAAATGTCCTGGTTCCATATGATATTTTACAAGCACGACCACCGCTGCAATGAGTTCTTTTTTCTTGGTAATGCGCGCTAACATTTTTTTTACTAAGGGAATTCCTAATTCTGCATGCCCCGTACTCCTGATGCGGCCGCCTTCTTCATGCGTAGTAAGGGCTTTCCCCAAATCATGGCACAAGGCCGCATACATCAAAATTAATTTCTTGGTGACATCGGCGTAGTCAATTCGTGCAGCCGCGTCAACTGTCTGCATTGTATGCTCAAACACGGTTCCCTCTGGATGCCACACGGGATCTTGTGGCGTATTGGCAACCGCAGCAAGCTCAGGCAATACATCCGCCAAGCGCCCAATCCATGCAATCCATCGAATACCCAGCGCTGGATGCTGCGACCGTAAAAACATTTTTTCAAATTCTTGTTCGATACGTTCAACCGAAACTCCCTTAATATCTATAGTGCTACAGAGCTGATTTAACTCATCATTGGGCATCATCTCAAAACGGCTCACAAATTGCATAATGCGATAAAAGCGCAAGGGATCTTCACCAAATAACGTTAGATCTGTCGCACGAAGCACGCCCTTTTTCAAATCAGCATAGCCGCCAAAGGGATCTATAAGTTCATGGGTCACCAAATCTATACCCATCGCATTAATGGTCAGATCACGCCTTCTGAAGGCTTCTGTTAAGCTCATAGCTGGATCAATCTTCACTTCTGGCTTACGTCCAGGTTTATCGGAACGCGGCAATGACCAATCAACAGTCAACGGATGCACTCGATAGACACCATAGGCTTTCCCAACATAATCAACCGGACCATGCGCACGTAAAATAGTTTCAAGCTCAGCGCTAGTCAGCCCGTGTACTTCAATATCAATATCTTTCAAGGCACGGCGCAAGAAAAGATCACGCACGGCACCACCGACAAGTATTGCACGTCCACCCGCGCGATCTATGTCTGCAACGATCGGTCCTACAATAGCGTAGCGCTCCAGTACGACCGCAAGCGCTTTTTGAATTATTGTCGAAATTTTTGTAAGCTTCATACGATATATTCACTCTCATTCGCTAAAAAAAGGGCCACTATGAATAGACATTTTGTACGTACCACATTCTGTATCAGTTTCTTAGTTTTATCACAAAGCACCTTGCATGCTAACGCGCTCTCATTTAAGAAAGTATCGTCACTCTTTGGCGGCAGTCAACCATATCAAGAGGTTATACAGAAAGAGTACACGCTTGGCAAGAAACCCACTATTGAATTGGATGCCAATGTAGGTACCATCCAAATAAAAACGAGCCCAAGTGCACGCGTTACCATACAAGCCACTAAAAAAGCTTCCACTCAAGACAACCTCTCCAATATGCGCCTACTCGCACAAAAAACTGATGCAAACACGCTCAGCGTAAAAACAATCATAGATGATTCATCCATGAAAGGTGTCATCGACTACGATCTAACCGTACCTGAAAAAGCAACGGTAAAAATAAGCGCACAAGAAGGCGTAATAAAAATCAGAAAAACTGCTGGTGCTGTCACTGCTACGGTAAACAACGGAAACATCGAAGCTTATGATACCTACGGTTCCTTGGAAATAACAACCAAAACAAATGGCACCATTCTTGCGCAGAACTCGCGCGGCTCGATAACGGCTACGACGCTAACGGGTAACATCACGATAGAAAATAGCTATCAAGATGTTATTGCGCAAGCTAAAAAAGGTCGCATCAGCGTGCGCTGCAAAAAACTCCCCGCATCAGGAACTCTTTCATTCGCCACAACATCCGGTAACATAAATCTCATCCTGCCCCAAGAAACAAATGCAAGCATGCAAGCAAAAACTGATCAAGGCTGCTTAACCTGCTCCCATTTTGTTACGCTCAATCCGCTGACCACGCAGCTTGATCATGAAGCATGGAATCGGTTTAAAAAAGAAGTAGATGGCATTTTAGGTACTGGTGATGCCACGATTAAAATCTGCACGGGGCATGGCGATATTAGAATTACCGAACCAAGTGAAGCATAACTCTTTTTAAGAATCATAAAACTATTGTTGGTCATATGTCTTCAAATGAGAGACATATGACCAACTCTTTTTTACAACTTACCGTGTGAACAAAACAGGGTATACTGTTCCCTCACTTCGTTGTCTTGATCGCATGTTCAGAATTGGATGGTGCATCATGCGGCTCCACATAGGCGGGAGGCGCATCACTAACCTGCGCTGAAAGCCTTACTGTAGTTTTTAATTGATTCACTTTAGCAATCAAAAGCTCCACAATTGCTTTTAACTGGTTCAATTCAGCTGCATGCGCATCGACAACCGCTTGCAAATTTCTTCCATCGGTCGTCTGAACAGAGTGCACCTGCAGTCCTATGCACGCTTGAAGATGCCACCACTGAGCGAAGTTGCTCATCTTCTTAACGACGTCGAGGTCCATCTGAATCTCGTGCACCAATACGCTGATCACTACGTCCTCATCCACATGCAACCAACGTAAGGGAAGCACCAACAACAAATGGTAAAAAAGATAGTTCACGCTATTCACGCACAGCAATAAAAAATAGTTATTATTTTTCTTCTGTTGCTACCTCATCATAGGCCGGGGGTGCTGATGGCTCACTCGCTATTGCTCCATAACTGGTGCTTGCGCCCTCATAATAAGGAAAGCTTAATATCAACCCAATCAACAAAGCTCTAGCCAAGTATAACCAATTTTATAACACTTTTAGACCACACCAAGCTTTATAACAACGCACCCCCATGGAACACTATCGAATGAACGAGGCCCAAACGTCTCATATTGTACTGAACCTGAACCAGGCACATCCCATTGACTAAACGATATAAAATATTACAATTAGAATTATGAAAAACAAAAATAGCATAAAAGGGTGTTGTTTTATGAAAACAAAATTATTTTTTATTTTATTGAGTGTAAACATGGGTCCGCTTATAGGCATGGCGCCCGAACACCCCAAAAAACATCTTAAAAGCCAGCTCTCACGCTCAGAGGTAAGCGATCAAACACAAATAACAAAAAAAGGCAAATCAAACGAGGATACCCCCTCACTAAGCCCGCTTCAACTTGTCCCCTACACTCCCACAGACCCCACAGAAAATGATGATGCAACACCCTACGGATTAAAGTTGTTATTAGGAGACACCAAAATCGGCCGTGTACGATTTGAAACATTTCTAGAGGACTCTGGCGAGGAAAAACCAACAAACCATCTGCTAGGAGAAATAGCATATCTGTCTGTTAAAAAAGAATTTAGAAATTCTGGGTATGGACGAAAACTGTTAGACGCCGCGTGCACGTTACTGCAAGAAAAAGGATGTCAGGAAATCAGGCTGACAGCTTCTCCTGAAAATTCTAAGGATATGGTAAAACTTATTCAATTTTATGAGAAGGCGGGATTTAAACTGGAAGAAGACTTCGATCTTTCTCAGTTTGACAAACAAGACGAAGATCCTGGAATTCACATGTATAAAATAATAACCCAATAAGACATGGCAAAGCTAAAGAAGTGAGACCATTATGAAGAAAAAAATATATTATCTGTACGCTCTTAGCAGCATATACATTTTCTCTCTTGCTATCTTCGGCATGGAAAACAGCCCCAAAAAACAATGCCAATCCCCTGCTTGCGCACCTTTAGAGGCCAACGCTGAACAAGCACTGGTAAAAAAAACCGCTTCTGATCTACCGCCACTTTCCCTCACCCGCATTCTCAATAAACCTCAAGAAGAAGATACGCCTTCAAAACAAGAAATAACCGAATCCATTGTGGCATGGCAAGGCAGTGAAAAAATAGGCCGCGTCTTTTTTACCTATAGCCCTGATTCGCGCCAAGGGTATATAGAGGATCTGGATGTAGGAAAACAGTACCGCAGAAAAGGATTTGGCAAACAGCTCATGCAAGCAGCATTACAAGATTTACAGGAATTGGGCTGCGAGGAAGTAGGACTCGGCGCAAAACCTGATGAAGAAAAATATTTTTCAAAACTCGTCGCCTTTTATGAACAATTTGGCTTTCACGCAGACGAGGATGATTCCGGCATGGATAATGCAATAATCATGGGTAAAAAGTTCGAATAGAATTGGCGTAAACCTGGCGAAGCTCTGCAGAAAAGAAAAATTACTTTTTTGGTGGGGTCACGTAGAAATAAGCCCGTCTACGCCTTTAGTGTAAATCTTTGGGGTTTAATAATGCTACTTTGGGCAGTCTATGCTTTCCAATTTTCTATTGATATCAATCATTTGAAAAGACTGGCGTAAGCCAGGCGTAGCTTGCCAAGCCGGAAGGCCTGGACAAGCGAAGACTGGTGGAGCTGACCGGGATCGGACCGGTGACCTCATGAATGCCATCCATGCGCTCTACCAACTGAGCTACAGCCCCACACAAAAACTTTATATCAAAAAAGATAAGTGGTTTAATTATACCAATCGATCCGAAAAAAACAACGACTTATCGTTGCTTTTTAAACTCTTCGTGGCGCCCCACCATTTTCCGATCTTCCACCATACGCTTTTTATCTTCATGCAACTCATAATACATTACATCGATAACGCGATCAACAACCTCATAAAAAGGCATACCTTCATGCTCATAATTTGAAATGCGATCATAATTGGGAGTTTTTACTCGAAGCTCCACGCGATGATGCTCGTGTACCTTTGATGGCTCAAAAACCAAGTCTATATATATCGGTGTTTTTTCTTCTGCCAAAAAGTCTTCAATTTTTTTCAGCTGCTTACTAGCATATTCTTCCATTACAGTCGATGTAGCCATATTGCGAAACGTAATTCTCTTGTGCATAGCTTCTCCTTTAGCCCAGCATCCATACCACGGTAAGACATCTACTCATCGGTAGTGTACCGCAGACGACCTCGCACTAGCAAGACACTGCAACCCAAGAGACAAAATCAATGTTAAACAATGGCACCGCGGCGTACCACAAACTTAACCGGCACACTCTTTAAATCGAACTTGGCACGCAATATGCCCTCAAAAAAGGCCAATTGCGAATCGCCAAACCATTGTACCTTATTCACCCGCAAGGCGATAGTAACCGGTCCTGTTGCAACCTGGCGCGCTTTAAAAATTTCTAGTTTTTCACTTTGATGAAAGAGCGGCCGTTCAATAAGTGCTTGTTGAAACAATAATGTTAACTCACGTTCATCGGACAGCTGCTGTGTATACCGATGCCAGACTTGATCAACTAACGGTAAAATCTTGCCCACATTTTTTCCTGTTATACAGGAAATAGAAAGCGTCTCGATTTTTTTAACAAAAAACTCATACTCAGATAAACTATAATCAAGAGACTCTTTTAAATCTTCATCAACCAGATCTTGCTTGTTACGCAATACAATAAGCGCCTTATATTGTCTTTCAAATGCATAAAAGGCCAACTTGAGTTCTTGATCTGAAATACGGCCTTCATGCGCATCAATGAGAAGCAGCACCAAATCAGACTCTTCAACGGACCTCAATGCACGCCCGACCATCATTGTTTCTAATTTTTCCGTGACGGTATGCTTTTTTCTGATACCCGGCGTATCAGTGATAAGCATATCTTCTTGATGAAATGTTATACGCTCAGAAATAGGTTCCCGCGTCGTTCCTGGCTGGTCTGCAACAATAGAACGTTCTTGCTTGAGCAATACATTCATAAGCGAAGATTTTCCCACATTCGGTTTGCCCAACAATACAACACGGCAACGAACCTTTTGCTCTTCATGTTCGACATTTTTTTCAGGCAATGCCGCCACTATAGCTTCGAGTAAATCCGCAATACCCACACCATGCTGCGCCGAAATTACAATAACTGGCTGATGGCGTAATCGTGCAAACTCATACTGACGCTCTTGTGCAAGAAGCGTATCACTTTTGTTGACGACTAAAATTGCCTTCTTGCCCATCTTATGGAGCAATTTGGCAATAGCTAAATCCTCGGGAAGAACACCAACGGTGCCATCGCATACAAACAAAACCAGATCCGCCTTTTCAAGCATACTGAGTGCAACTTGGCGTGATTTTTCTGTCAACTCATCTTCAGTTTTGTGAAGACTTACTCCGCCGGTGTCAACCAGGTCAAAAGTACGCCCCTGCCATGATATGGTATCCCTGAGAAAATCACGGGTCACCCCATGATAATCAAGCGTTAAACTTTTAATATCAACAGAAAGACGATTAAACAAGGTTGATTTACCAACATTGGTCCTACCAACGATTACAACAGTCGGATATGAACTTTTCACAGAGTGTTCTCCACTTTTTCTTCTATTTCACTCAAAGTACCAGGAAAATAGTGAGTCAGCATGGTTGCTTTTTTCCACATGGATGCATCAGATACATCTAATGATCGTTCAGGCTTTGGTCGTGGCCCAACACCACGCGGACTGGCATAACGCGCTTGACTGGAAAACTGTCCCCGCTGGGCATGCGGCGCTCCCCAAGTCCCACTACTTTTCTGCCCTGTCCATCCTGCTTTTGCCGGCACATTTTTTTGTGTAGTGGCAGAGCTCGTTTTTACTGCTTGGGACGCAAAACCCTCTTCGCTTAAGGGACTCTTAAGAGCACCTGCCACTTGGACACCCTTAGAAATGGCGCTTGAAGTATCCGCTACCAGAAACGATTCCGAAGTTACCGCAGTCTGCGAACTCGTATGCGCTTTTTTTTCAGCAGTGCGAGAAAGACCAGTAAATAGGGGTGTAAAGCATACAGATGATCCAAATTGTTTCTGCAAAAGAGGCAACCATGATTTTTTAGTATCTTCAAGCCAATCTTTAAAGAAGATCAATTCTTTACTGAACTGCACTTCAAGAGAGCCCTCATCGGGCGTATGCGCAACAAACGTCCCTTGAGTGAAAATAGAACTCAGCAACGGATCTTTTATTTGCTCAACATCAACAAGAAAGAGGTCCCATGGCGCACGACTGAGCGCATCATCAATAATCTCTTCTGAATCATCATCTTCTTCGTCGTCAGTCTCTTCTTCTTGTTCGGCAGCAACCGGTTCTTTAATCGTCAGAGCAACCGCACTTGGACTTGAAGGAACACCTGCCGAACCAGAAGACTCATCAGAACTTGTCTGCTTACACATACGCAATAAAAGCAATTCGATCAACTCATACTGGGCTGTCGTACGCAAAAATAATTGCTCATGCTCATACAACAATTCTGCTAATGCCCGCAACCGCTCAACAGATACACCCATCACCAGCTGCTGCAGCTGCGCTTGAAATTCTTTATACGCCTGTGGCGCAGCGCCATGACGCACCCATAATGCAGCACGCACTAGTTCGGCTAATGTGCGCCAGATAACCGGTGCAGAAAAAGAATAAAGCTTATGCGCTTGCAAAAATGACAAAACCTCTCGCGGTCCTTTATGCAAAATGATCTCAAAAAGCCGTAACGCCTGTTCATCGGTCAGCTGACCAAGCAAGGCCTGTACCGCCTCTGGTGTTATTATGCCGCTTGAAAATCTCACCTGTTCAACCATGTTCAAGGCATCACGCACTGAACCTTCAGTCGCTTGAATTATCTGCTCAAGCCCACCAGGCGCATACCGAATTTGCTCAGAAGCACAAACTTCTTGCAAATGAGCCAGGAGGGGCTCAGAGCTCACCGCTTTAAAAGAGAGTTGAAAGCAGCGAGACTTAACCGTATCAATGATTTTATGTGGATCCGTGGTTGCCAGAATAAAAAAAACTGAGAGCGGCGGCTCTTCCATTATCTTAAGAAGCGCATTAAAAGCCGCTTTACTCAACATATGAGCCTCATCAATGAGATATACTTTTTTACGCCCCATCACGGGCAACAATGCAGCATCTTGCGTAATGGCACGCACATCATCAACACCGGTGTGTGAAGCAGCGTCCATCTCAATAAAATCAGGATGCTGTCCCAAAGCCATAGCCTTACAAGAAGCACACTGCAAGCAAGGAATAACCTGTTGTTTTGGATTCTTTTGAAATTCTGGCAAAAACTCACAATTAACCGCAGCAGCAAAAACGCGCGCTGTTGTTGTTTTACCACATCCTCGCTGCCCAGAAAAAAGATAGACGGGAAAAAATTGCCCGAGATACAAACTGTTCTTGAGCATTTTGATTGTTAATTCTTGGCCAGCGATCGTATCAAAATTTTTTGATCGCCATTTTCGCGCAAGATTGAGATTCATGGTGTTCTCACTCGTCGCATGCAACACTAAAAAAAATATACCTAATTACAAAACGCGCCTTCACTCCACTCACCCCATTTTTACCTACAAATCATTCAACCACACTAAACAAACGGGGAACCGAATACAAGAACCAAAGTGCTCCTGCTGCTTCCTCTCGGACCTGACAGAGTAAACACTCAATTCCTTATCCGCTTCCCCATATTTTTATTCTCACATCGCTAGTCTAATCTCCACCGCCTTAGACTGGCTTACCAGTCATTTCATTTAGAAATGACTGGCGGAGAGAGAGGGATTCGAACCCTCGATGCCTCTTTCGAGACATACACGATTTCCAATCGTGCTCTTTCGACCACTCAGACATCTCTCCTCATCAAAGCACCTTTGACAGGATTAGCGCTTGTCAAAGCCTTCTTTTTTGGTGCGCTTAACTGCAACCTTGCCGCGTTCTTCTTTTCGAGCAGTCTTGCTTTTACCAGCACCTTCTACCTCGGAATCTTCTTCCTGTACCAACGCCAAGACATCATCGCGTAATGGTACACGCTCTATTTCTTGATCAGCCATCTCAACCGCACGAGCCTTACCCCGCGCTGCCGCTTCAGCCAAGTAATTAATAAGCAATTTTATAGAACGAGGAGCGTCATCATTGGCTGGAATAACATAATCAACCAACGAAGGATCGGCATTAGTATCAACCAATGCAACCACTGGCACACCCATAGCAATCGCTTCTTTAAGCGCCGAACGTTCTTTGGAAACGTCAACTAATACCAGCGCGCCTACAGGCCAGGATAAACCGCGAATACCGCCCACACTCTTTTGTAAACGGGCAATCTGCTTTTGAAATACGTTTATTTCTTTTTTCTTATAATGAGGATATTGCTCACTTTTTGCCACGACATCCTCAAGATGCAACATCTTGGTGATCGATTTCTTAACTTGGCCATAGTTACTGAGCGTACCACCGACCCATCGATGACTAACGTACGGCATCTTTAAATTCATTGCCGCAGAGGAAATAATATCTTGGGCTGGCTTTTTGGTACCTACCCATAAAATTCCCTTACCCTGAGCTGCCACATCTTCTAAAAAGGTAGCCGCTTTTTCAAGACAATGTGCCGTTTTTGACACATCAATCAAGAGGGTATCATTCTTAATGCCCCAGATATAGGGATCCATTTTTGGACATTTACGGGAACGTTGGTGTCCAAAATGCACACCGGCTTCAACAAGTTTTCTAAAATCAATCATCAAACATCCTTAACTAAGGGTTATTGCTATTGCCTTCTAGGTTTGACCCACCTCGGGTCAGGTAACCACCCTCACCAAAAGAAAGCAAGCAGTTTACTCTGTTCAAAAGTGTACCAGAGTACAGGTATTTTTCAATTATTTCACTCTGCAGCTTTTTGCTCGGCTGGCTTTACGTAATCATCAGCACCAATAACCTCGTTTCGAGATACCGCAAGATCAAAACGCTTACCAAGCAACCAGGCTGTCAAAGTCCATAAAACTACGAGCACACCAAAAAAAATCATGTGCACTTGCAAAAACAGCGCTCCTGCTCCGGTAGCGATAATATTAAAGGTTGAACCAGTTGCTTTGGCGAACTTGCTACCAAATGCATCAATCCATGATTTAGATTTAAATTTAATCTCTTTAACCGTTGGAATATAGAGGCTTTCCCGCACAGGCCAACTAAACGCATAGTTAATCGATTTAAGCGTTACAAAGGCAAAGCCTATAGCCGCGGGCGAAAGACCAGAAATAACCATATACAAAACCATGGCACCACTCGTAAGAGGAATCAGAAGAAGACAGGTTCGCTCCCCCAAGCGACGCAAAAGCGCTCCGGTACCTAAAAGAGAAATAAAAAAACCTATAAGGTGAGAAATAAAAATTAACTTAAATAAATTGCCCGTAAAAGCGCCCATCGAATGGGTATTCGCCTGTGCCGCATCAAGCCTCAGATAGCTAAAGACGGTTTGAATAACTTCATAAAAAAAGACCATACCGAAAATACCCATGGCATAGGGATAGCGAAAGAGCATAACAATACCGGCCCAAATACCCGTTTCTGAAGCGCCTTTTTTACTTTTTGCCTTTTCAACACGGTAGGCAGCTTCATACCCATGCATCTGATACCCCGGTACTTTTTTCATTAAATAATAGACAACCGGTACAATCAAAAGAAGGATTGCAGAAGTAATACCAAATACCCACTGATGCCGCGCCGTGTCACTCAAGGAACTCATGAGCTGAGAACTAAAAATATACCATCCCAAGCCAGCACTCAAACAACCACCCAACTTAGAACCTGAGACCATAAGCCCATAGGTTTTTTTTGCAGAGTCGGGACTGTTAACCGAGTTAGCAAATGCCCAAAACACACTCACCAAAAAAGGAGAATACCCCTCAACAAAGAAATAGAAAATCCAACCAAATAAACGAGAAGCACTGGCATTCGTATTTTGCAAACCTATAGTGGCATGCCCCATTAATACGGTAAAAACAAGACCCAGAATGCCAAAAACCAAACTATAAAAACAGAGCAACTGATACCGGCGCAATTTATCTACGAGTTTAGAATAGATAAAAATAGCAGGAATAAGCGCAAGCCACGCCATAATTTTGGCAGCCGGCACATAGCTTTTACCGACAACACTCACAAAAACAGAATCTTTAAACTCTTTGGCAACAGTGTAGGTAATAATAATCAAAAAATAAATTAACGTAAGAAAAAAGAGCTTAACCCGCTCGCTTGGCTCAACATAAAAAAGTTTATGCATCAACCGAGAAATCCCCAGATCCATACAATCACCCCTCTTGCTTTATGTATGTCACCTAAAAAAAGGGCCTTCTGGAAGCATACAACTTCCATAAGGCCCACTATTGATCTACCAATGCATCACTAGGCTGCACAATCGATTATCGGCAAACACTAGCACACTACCCTCTTCTCTTTAATAGCTTTGTTGTACATGGTTGCTGCATAGACAACGACCAACAACCAGCCACCAACAAGCGCCAATGAAATCAAGCTAGTAAAGTTCACAAACGCACCAACAGAACCAAGTTTAACTCTAAAGGTATTTACATAAGAACCAATACCTTTGGATGAACGTGAACCAAACATCTCAATCCAAGATTGTGCTTTATACTTAGCTTCTTTGCTTGTTGGAATATATAATTGCTTAATCGTTGGACCATTCAAAGCATAGTTTACCGCCTTAGCAATAACCATAACCCAAGAAAGAATGTACACATTGCTTGGATTATACCATACGGTCAACACAAGCCCAGCTGTCAGAATTGGCATCGCTACCAACGAGGCAGTCATACCCATGCGACGCTGAATGTTGTTGATGCCAAAAAGCACACTGCCAAAGGCGATAATACCAACCCATACTGCATAATCGGCCAAATATTCACTAAACATAGCTTCCGCCAAGTGTTTTGGCACACCTTGCTCAACCATCTGGCTCGTATAGGTCGACTTAAAGAGATAATCTAAAATAGTAATTACTACTTCATAAATAGAAACAATTAAGAAAATTGCTGCCAAATAACCACGCGTTAAGAGCAACTTCAACCCCTCGAAGAAGGTTGGCTCTTCCATTGATTCTTCCTCACCGCTGTGGTAACCAACCAATTGCGATTTTGGCATAAGATGCATAAAGAGCCACATTAATCCGGTCATGGCAAAAATGAAGCCGGCGCAAATACCAACAAGTGGCGCACTATTTTCAAAACCAAGACGCTTTGCACGCAAGTAGTACGGCCCGACAATATTACCCATTTGACCGACAAGCACGATCAAAGGGAAGCCTCGCTTTGCCGCATCAGGCATCGTAATATCACTCGCGATAGCCCAGAAAAGAGCCACAATGAGCGAGCCAAAACTCTCAACATACAAATACCAAGCCCAACCAATAATACGCGTTGGACTGGCAACGGTATTTGCCAAACCAATTTCTGGGTTCATGAACGCCCAGGTGAAGAAAACACCCAGAAGACCATAAAATATGGTAATCATGTAGAAGACTTTATGACGAGGGAATCTGTCAATCAATTTTGCATAGATGAACAACAGAGGAAAGCTGACAACAATAGACAACCATTTGGCAACCGGTTGCCAGTCCTTAAAACCAACAATGGTATTAAAAATACTGTCTTTCATAGGTCTAAAAGCCCAGTACGTGCCAATAATAAGCATAAAAATAAAGCCCAGGGAGACGAACTTTATCACCTCTTCCCTGTTCTCAAACTTGCCCCAAAGAGCTGAAGCTATACGTTTGAACATCAAATCCCTCTCATAAGAAAAACTAGACAACGACACATTTTACTATAAATAGTACCAAAAATAAGGCTTTTGTAAAAAAATAATCTTACGACACGGTGAAAAAAATCACCCATCGCACAAACCGCTCACATCTGAATCCCCTTTCGAAAAAAAAGCTCTTCCTGTAGCACCATACGTGCCCCTGCATTCGGGAAGATCTTCTTGCTGACACACCGCAGACAAGGGTGTCTCATAATAGTACACGGGGAATCGTCTCGACGCAAATCTTTCTCATTGTCAATTTATTAACCAAACCCACGACCCGGGTCTTCCATTGTATACTAGTGCATCAACCGCTCTCCTCACTAATAAAGCCCCGAGCATCCCCAGGAAATTCACTTACCTTAATAATCCCTTACGCCTCTCATTAAGCCAACAGAGAGGAGACAACACTCGAGATCTCCAGTTAAAAAGCCGCCAAAGGCACAATTGACAAAAGGAGAGCGAAAAACTACGCTAAAAGAAAGGGGTTTTTGCCTCTACTAGGAAAAGACAGATTAAGCGACGCTCCCCACTCCTTGCCTGAGGCATCTAAAATACGACTAATAACCAGGGATAAAAGCCAATGATTGAAGATAGAATGCACGAAACAGAAACTCATACTCCCGAATTCCATGATATAGAAGGACATACAGAGTCTTTTCTGCCCTTATTACCCCTCAAAAATGTGGTAATTCTCCCCAAAAGCATTATCCCTATTATTGTCGGCAGGCCTACCTCTATAAAAGCGGTGGAATACGCGCTCAAACATGACAAAATGGTTTTCATAACTGCCCAAAAAGATCCCAAAACCGAAGTGCCTGGACTTGAAGACGTTTTTCACTATGGCACTCAGTCAATCATCCTTCAGGTTATGCGTATGCCTAATGGCGCTCTGAAAATCTTAGCCGAGGGCCTACAACGTGCAAAAGTTATTTCAGCAGAACAACATGAAGGCTTCCTGGGCGTTCACTGCCAGATAGTCCCCACCACGAATAACGAAAGAACCATTGAGCTTGAAGCTATTTGGCGCCAGCTCCAGTCACTCTACCATGCCTATACTCAACACAATGAAAAAGCCCCGACAGAACTTACCGCCATGGTTAAAACAGTACAGGACATGGATCATATCACTGACACTATAGCAGTGCACATTACCAATCTCTCCTTTGAAGAACGTCAGTCTCTCCTTGAAATGACCGATCTGCAAGAACGCATGTTGCGCGTTTGCAGCTTTTTAAAAAAAGAAATTGATATCATACAAACAGAGCAGCGCATTCGGGGGCGTGTACAAACTCAAGTAGAAAAAAATCAACGCGAATATTATCTCACCGAACAGATGAAAGCAATTCAACAAGAACTCGGTCGCGAAGATCAAGCAACAGAAATAGCCCAATTACGCGAGACGGTAAAAAAACTGGGGCTTTCAAAGGATGTGCTTGAAAAGGTTGAAAAGGAGCTCAAAAGACTTGAGCAGATGCCGCCCCTTTCTTCTGAAGCGGTAGTCAGTCGCCATTATGTGGACTGGATACTCTCTTTACCATGGAACAAATTCAGCAAGGATACGATCAGCATCGAGCAAGCGGAACGTATTTTAAACAACAGCCACGCTGGACTCAAAAAAGTAAAAGAACGCATTATAGAATTTTTGGCTGCCAAAAAATTCTCCAAGAACCTTGAACGTTCACCAATTATTTGTCTTGCGGGACCTCCTGGCGTTGGTAAAACGTCACTTGCACAATCTATAGCAGAAAGCCTATCGCGAGAATTTGTACGCATCTCGCTCGGTGGCGTACGCGATGAAGCCGAAATACGCGGTCACCGCCGCACCTATATTGGCGCATTGCCTGGCAAGCTAATTCAGGCTATGAAAAAAGCAAAAACCATGAATCCGGTTATTTTGCTCGATGAGATTGATAAAATGTCACGCGATATCCATGGTGATCCGGCAGCTGCATTGCTTGAAGTTCTCGATCCAGAACAGAACAAAAATTTTGTCGACCACTTTTTGGATGTTGAATATGACTTATCAAAGGTCCTTTTCATAACCACGGCAAACATGCTTGAGGGAATTCCATATCCCTTATATGATCGATTGGAAATAATAAACCTCTCAGGCTATACCGATGATGAAAAATGCGAAATTGCAAAAAAATTTCTCATTCCCAAAAATGCCAAAGAATATTCGCTGAGTAAACAGCAATTCCGTTTACCCGAGCCTATCCTGCGCACGATTATCACAAACTACACTAAGGAAGCTGGGGTTCGACAACTTGAACGACTTATTACAAAGCTCATGCGTAAAACCATCCAGAGTCTTTTGAAAGATCGAAAGCAAACCAGCGTTACTATTACGCCAACACGGGTCACGGAATGGCTCGGTCATGCACCCTACAAAAGAACAAGCCTGACCAACAAACAAGAAAAAATTGGTCTCGCCACAGGACTTGCATGGACAGAAGTTGGCGGCGACGTTATGGAAATTGAAGCCACCGCTTTGCAGGGAAAAGGTGGTCTCACCCTCACGGGACAATTGGGCGAAGTCATGCAAGAATCTGCGCAAGCAGCTGTCAGCTATATTCGCTCACGCGCTCATGAGCTGGGGCTTAAAAACTCATTTTACACCACCAAAGATATTCATATACATATTCCTGAGGGAGCCACGCCTAAAGATGGTCCATCCGCAGGTATCACTATCTGTACCGCTCTTATTTCAGCCCTTACACAAACAGCAACAAAACAAGATTTGGCACTCACGGGAGAGATTACACTCCAAGGACGCGTTCTTGCTGTTGGTGGCCTTAAAGAAAAGCTCCTTGCAGCGCAACAACACAAAATAAAAACACTGATAGTGCCGCAAGAAAATCAGGATGATCTTCAAGACATACTCAAAGAAATCGAGGTCGGCGATTTAAAACTCATATATGTGCAGACTATGGATGAGGTTCTAACGCATGCCTTCGTGCGCAATCCGCAAGCGAAACAATCAACTAGCACGGCACACAGAAAAAAACATAAGAAAAAATAATTTCATACTCATCTGCCACATACAACCGTTCTCTTGCCTTTCAGGATGCCTTTTGTTATGTTGCATCCCAAAAGGGTAGCGCATTTTTTGGCAAAAATAAGCCGTATGCATATACCCAAGGATGAAGAGTAAGAGAGAGTCACACCCCCCTATCTCTAAAGGAGAGACGATGAGAAAAGGCTACTTGGCGTTAGCCAGCCTTGCACTGCTAATTCTGGTTCCCGGCTGTAAAGATAAAGAAAAGGTAAAACCGCGCCATATACCGCGCAGACCAACAGCAGCCAAACATGAAATGGCTCCTCAGCCAACAGAGGCGCATACAAAAGCTCTCAAGAAAGAAGATCACATAAAAAAAGGATATGATGGCGTTATAAATCGTAATCGCCGATTGAAAAAAGAGACAGCAAAACTCGCTTCCGCTGGGATGTCTGCAACTACACTAACGGCTTCTCAGGAACCAGCAAAAAAAGAGATCAAAAAACAGCACAAAGTTAAAAAAGAGCGCATCAAAAAAGAGAAAAAAGCAAAACAACCTAAGGCTAAAAAAGAAAAAAAACAGCACCACAAACATGGCAAAAAACACGAAGCATCTCAAGTACTCACTTCCGCTGAAACGCCAGTAACTGCTTTGGCCGCTACTCAAGAACCCGCAAAAAAACATGTCAGAAAACAACACAAAGTTAAAAAAGAAAAAGTAAAAAAAGAAAAAAAAGCCAAGCAGCCTAAAGTTAAAAAAGAGCGAGCCAAAAAAGAAAAAAAAGCAAAACAACCTAAGGCTAAAAAAGAAAAAAAACAGCACCACAAACATGGCAAAAAACACGAAGCATCTCAAGTACTCGCTTCCGCTGAAACGCCAGTAACTGCTTTGGCCGCTACTCAAGAACCCGCAAAAAAACATGTCAGAAAACAACACAAAGTTAAAAAAGAAAAAGTAAAAAAAGAAAAAAAACAGCACCACAAACATGGCAAAAAACACAAAACCAAAGGGAAAATTGCTCTTGCTGCAGCAGATGTAATGCCTACCGCGCTTCCAACAGAAATGAACGCACCCGAAGAACAAGCACTCCCTGTTGCGCCTGAAGAAACAACACCGATGATGAAAAAGCCTGCCCTAGAAGAACAGGGCATACCTACCACAGCCAGCGGCGAAGCGATGGAAAAAACTATCACCCCTGAACCAGAAGAACCTGTCATTAGCATCGAAGAAGAGGAAGAAGAAGATCTTCTTTCAGCAGTACCAGAAATGAGCACTCCTGCCGTTACTCCCGCAGCTACAGAACCTATGCCAATGCCAGTGCCTACAACAGAAGAAAAAGTTTCTGTCCGGCTCATCAAATAACTCAACTTCGTACCTAAACAATAAAAGAGGCAAACACTCATAATTAGTGTTTGCCTCTTTTATTGTGTGCAACAGTCTGTTTGTTTTCTAGGAACCACTGTTTACCGCATGACCATTATGCATGCATCTTGTGTTGCTGCTGAATATCCTCTTGCAATCTCATAACCACTTGTTCCAAATCGAGCGCCGTCGTATCAATAATAATTGCACGCTCTGGAACCACTAAAGGATCAATTACTCGGCCTTTATCCCGCGCATCTCGCCGTTCAACCATCACTACAGCCTCATTAAAGCTCAATCTGACGCCCTGTGCCGCTTGATCTTGTTGCCACCGCCGTGCTCGCTCGGCTACGGTTGCCGTTATAAAAAATTTAATATCAGCATCATGAAACACCACTGAACCTGCATCCCGCCCCTCGACCACTACATTGTGATCATCGGCAATTATCCGCTGTAGCGTTCCCAACGCCTGCCGAACCACACCATGCGTGGCAAGCATCGATGCATCATGAGCAATAGTAGGTGTTCTGAGCGCTGAAATAACAATCTCTTTTCCCTTAAAAAAAATACGTTCTTTATGTCGCGCATCATAGCTATATGAAAAATGATGCGGATCCAAAAGACAAGCAACATCCTCCTGTCTTACCATTTTTAGAGATGAATCCGTATAACCACACTCAGTACGCAGTAGATAGGCCAGAGCGCGATACAACAATCCAGAACCGAGATAATAAAATCCTAATTTTTCGGCCAGCAAACGGGCTACCGTCGTTTTGCCACTCGCCACCGGACCATCGATAGTGATAATCATAGCGTTTCTCCCCTAACTCACATCAAGCCCAACTAAGTCTATAGAAACCGCTCCTGACCAATAATTCTCACGCACTTGTACGACCATAGAACATGGTTTCTGTTCGTGCGCATACTGCGTGAGTGTCTCAAAAAGATCTGGCCGATTAAAAAAAATAACCGGCTTTAGAATTCCTTGATCAAACACCAAACATTTAACATGCGCATCTTTCAAAAGCTGTGGTGGCTGCATGATCATCAACTCTTTGCATAAAAAAATCGGCTCTTCATTACTATTACCAAAAGGCTCCATCAATTCTAAATCAGCAGTTAATTTTTTGGTAGCGTCGGGTAACCCCAACTGCGCATCGATACATAATTTCTGTTGCAAATCAAAAGGGGTCAGTGTATTTGATAAATAGTCCTCTAAGGCCTGCTTAAATACGCCAATATTACCAACCGGCAACGCAAGGCCGGCTGCCTGCGCATGACCACCAAATTGTGTCAAATGTCCGCCACACTGCTGCAAGGCATGAAAAATATTGCATGCTGGTATAGAACGGCATGACCCTTTGGCAATATCCCCCTTTTCTGAAATTTGTAATAAAATTGTCGGTCTACCATAGGTGGCAACCAAGCGCGAGGCAACAAGCCCGATGACCCCTGGTGGCCACGTTTTACTGGCCGCGAGAATACAGCGCTCACGAGACAGATCTATGTGCCCTTGCGTAATAATCTGCTCGACTTCTGCCAGAATAACACGCTCAATGTCTTTACGTGCCTGATTTAAATTAAATAAAATATCGCCAACCTGCTGTACCTGAACCCGATCACTGCCCAGCAAAAAGCCAACCGCTTGGCGTGGATCCTCTAGTCTGCCGAGCGCATTAAGCTGTGGCGCAAGACCAAAGCCAATATCTCGTGCCGTTAATTTTGGTTTTTGCAGATTAGCATTCTGTTTAAGCACCTCTACAGCCATGCTTTCATGCGTATTGGTCCGATGAAGTCCATATCTCACCCAAAAACGATTTTCATCAATAAGCGGCACCACATCGGCAATCGTACCAAGCATAAGCAGCTCATACACTTTGTCTGGCAGTGCTTGCTTTTCACGCTCATACAGGTGGCTCATGATCTTGAATGCTACACCAACTCCCGCAAGATTTTTACAGGGATAGGAACAATCAGACTGATTAGGATCTACAATCGCATATGCCGGCGGCACCTTATCATGCGCCTGATGATGATCGGTTATAATGAGATCGATTCCTAACGCTTGTGCCTTTTCGGCTGCCGCATAGGCCGCAATACCATTATCAACAGTAATAATAAGCCGGTAGCCATTGGCCGCTGCTCGCTCGACAACCGAAGACGACAAACCATACCCATCTTTATAGCGACTGGGCAGATAAAAATTTATGCGGGCACCCAACGGCAACAGACAATGCATGACTAATGATGTTGCCGTAATACCATCAACATCATAATCGCCAAAGACAAGAATCTTCTCTTTGTTTTTAATCGCCAAAAAAATACGTTCTACCGCCTTTTCCAGACCCTTCATAGCAGTGGCTGGCGGCACATCACGCTCGAGAGCACTAAATAAAAAGGCATCAATAGATTCTGGAGAAGAAAAACCTCGATTTATCATCGTCTGCGCGATGGGTACTGAAAGATTATAACGCGCGGCAAGAGTAAGAGCTGCTTGCATATCGATGTGCGGCAACCGCCACAAATATTTTTTACCTTGAACGTACGATGTATCCATCAATCACCCACATATCATCAATCAACTACAACGATCGATTGTAATAAAAAATCCCCAAGCAGAAATCTCCTGGGGATTTTTCACACTAGTAACAACTCAATGTTATGCGTCTTTACGTTTTAACGCAGGAAAGAGAATAACGTCGCGAATAGATGGCGCATTAGTCATCAGCATCACCAATCGATCAATACCCATACCAGCACCAACGGTTGGCGGCAGAGCGTATTCAAGCGCCTGGATAAAATCAGCGTCATAATATTGCGCTTCTGCATCGCCCGCTTCACGTGCGCGCACCTGGTCTTTAAAACGTTCAGCTTGATCAAAGGGATCATTAAGTTCATTAAAGCCGTTGGCAATTTCCATACCCGCAATAAAAAGTTCAAAACGTGCAGCAATTTTTGCATTTTTTGCATCGCGCTTTGCTAAAGGAGAAATCTCAACAGGAAAATCGATAATAAAGGTTGGCTGTATAAGCTTTTTCTCAACCAGTTCTTCAAACAGAAGAACAAGCTTATTTCCCCAAGGAGCCTTCCTATCACAGGCAAGCCGATGAGTTGCAAGCACATCATCAATACGATCTGGTTCAAGATCAGCATTTGCTACATGAGCATATTGCACTACCGCTTGGCGCATAGAAATGCGCGAGAAAGCATCAAAATCAAGCGTATGATCGCCAAACTTGACCTGCGTCGTACCCAGGACTTCCATGGCAACGCGACGAAGCATGTTTTCTATAAAATCCATCATCCAATTATAATCTTTATAGGCAATATACCACTCAACCATAGTAAATTCAGGATTATGGCGTGTCGAAACGCCCTCATTTCTGAAATTACGATTAATTTCATAGACCCGCTCAAAGCCGCCAACGACCAAGCGTTTCAGGTATAACTCAGGAGCGATACGTAAATAGAGGTCGACATCAAGCGCATTATGGTGCGTTACAAAGGGCCGTGCTGAAGCTCCGCCAGGAATCGGGTGCAGCATAGGCGTCTCTACTTCTATACAATCATTGTCATCAAAAAAATCGCGCATAAGCCGTACAATATGCGAGCGCTGTTGAAACCGCGCACGACTTTCTGGCTCACTGATCAGATCAAGATAGCGTTGACGATACTTAATCTCGATATCCGCAATACCATGGAACTTCTCTGGTAATGGGTACAGGCATTTGCTTTCTAGTAAAAGCTTTTGCACTTTAAGGGTTATCTCTCCTGTTTTTGTCCTAAATGAATGACCCGTCACCCAAACAATATCACCAATATCGATAAATTCATTAATAAATGAAAACGTTGCATCACCGACAAGGTCTTGTTTTATATAGAGCTGTACCTTGCCACTTCTATCTTGCAGATGTGCAAACAACGTTTTGCCATGCTCACGCAAGGCAACAATACGTCCAGCAACAGCATATTCTCGCGATTCTTGCTCTTCTTTATATTCGTCGACGATATCTTTGCATACGGCATTCACTTCTTGCGGTGCAGGCCACGGCTCAATCCCCATCGCACGAAGTTTCTCTACTTTTGCCACACGGATTTCATGCTCTGAACCAGCCTTAAAATCTACCTCTTTTATCTTTTCGTTCGTCATCGATCTGCCTTACTGCTATCGTCGGTTTTTATTCAAAAAATAGGTTTCCCCCCTACAAATAAGGGGTTACACTCTTGCGCGAGTTAAAAACCCCTTATTTTCTACTTTTTCTAGTGTATCAAAAAGAAAAAAAATAACGATCTGGGCTAAGCACTCTTTTTACGTACTTCTTGATAGTGTTGGGCCACCATATCCCAGTTCACTACCGCCCACCATTTTTCAATAAACTCAGCCCGCCGATTTTCGTAATCAAGATAATAAGCGTGCTCCCAGACATCAAGCACTAACAATGGCTTTAATCCCTGGCTTACTGGTGATTCTTGATTAGGCAGGTTCATGATGCGCAAAGAGCCGGTTTTGGGATCAAGGACTAACCAAGTCCACCCGCTACCAAAAAGCTTTTTAGCTGCATCGCTAAATTCAATTTTAAATTGATCAAAGCTTTTGAATGAGGAAGTAATCGCCTTGGCAAGATCACCCTGAGGAACCGCACCGTTATTTTTTTTCAGCAAAGGCCAAAAGAACGAATGGTTTACATAGCCCCCACCAAAATTTTTTAGCGCAGTACGTACAGGTTCAGGAATCTTATCAAGCGATTGCAAAATCTCTTCCGGTTTCATACTTTTATACGGTTCTGGCGTCTGCTCAAGCGCTTTATTAAAACCATCAGTATATGCTTGATGATGTTTATCATGATGCACCGTCAGCGTTTTTTTACTCATGTAGGGTTCAAGAGCATCATAGGCATAAGGTAATGGGGGTAATTGATAAATCATACGTTTTCCTTTCAAGCAAACTAAAACCATTATCGAAAAACTACTGTAACAAAAGATACGACATCTGCACAAGTCACCATGCACCAAAACTACACCAAAAAGCCCCCAAAGCCTGTAACGCCTCTTTAAAACAGCATCTTCTGTAAGTTTTTACATAAAAGCAACCTTGCTTTAGGTTTTTAAAACAAAACTATTGAAAATAAACACAAATAAAAGATATGTTTAAGATAGAGCCGGGCTTACCGGTGTTGCCTTGTCCATAACAGCGTGTTATGGGGAACCTTGTATAACTATAAAGGAGTTGTTATGAAAAAACAGATACTTTCACTGCTGTCTTTGAGCGTGCTTACAGGATTTGTCGTCGCAAAACAAGACACTACCGCAACACACCCAAAACAAAAACCAGCTCAACAAGAAAAACTCGATCCTACCGCACAGGCAAAACAGATAGCTGAAAATCTGGTGGCGCAAGCAAAAGATCTGCTCGCACAAGCAAAAGAGGCTGCAAGCCCTGCAATTAAACAAATAAAAGAAAACCTCAAACAAGCAAAAGAGACTGCAAAGCCTCTTGTTAAAGATGCACTTCGGGAAGCCAAAGAAGCAGCCCAGCCAGCCATAAACAAGGCAAAAGAAGCGCTGAGCCAAGCACAAGAGGCGCTTAGCCAAGCAAAAGAATCGACAAAACCACTGTTGACTAAAACAAAAACAAAGCTGCAAAACTATGCTCAACAAGCTCAAGACCAAGCAAAAAAACTCATCGCTGAAGCAAAAAATGCGGTAACAGAGGCTAAGAAATCTGCCACGCAAGCCCATGAAGCCGCTCTCAAGGCAATCAAATAGCGTAGGACAGAAAAAAACCAAGCTTTATTAACTTTATTAGAGGAGATACCATGAAGAAATTATTAATTGTCGCACTCTGTCTAAGCATAACCGCTGGCATGGCAAGTGCCAATTACACGACCGCAGATAGACTGAGAAAATCAGGTTGGGTCGGCGGCCCGGGTACTACCACTCCTGAGGGGTTCAAAAATAAGCCGGCGAACAGCTCTCCAACAAAAACAGGACAGGATTATAGCGGTGTACTCAGCCCCGATTCATCAAAAGAGAAGGCAGCTCCTGACGTGATGCCCGGCCAAAACGGTCATGGCATACAAAAACCGGTTGATACCATACAAAAGCCAAAATGGCGTTTGTGGTAATATAAACACTCTAGCAAAGGCGCGCCTCGACGACGCGCCTCTTTTTTATTCTCGTATATATACCGCATCTCCGCTTCGAGCCATCTGCAGCTTTTCACGCGCAAATTTCTCTTTATAAAACACACTCTGCTGCCAATGGCCAACCTCCTGTTCTAAATGCTCTATCTGTTTTTTCAATTCCTGAATGCCCCCATGCGACAACTCATTCTCCTTCCTCATACGCCACACCGTACGCATTCCTTGAGGCCCTAAAAAATAAACCCAACAAAAAACCACTACCTCCGCTGCAAATCCTACCCGTGCAATCAATTGCTTTTTTTGACGAGAAAGACGCATCGCACTCCTTCTTTTTGTGCCCTGTCATGCAAAAACTTGGCAGCACTAACCACATTTGAGTATCCTACGGGTAAAGATACACAAATAATGAATGGATGAGCGATAGTTGTATGCCGCATACCCCAAGAGCGCTCTTGCAGAAAGGAAAAGCCGTTATAGCAATCCCCACCCTTCATTCTGTGCATAACGAATCCCTGCTGGATAAAAAGATGCCTAAAAAAAGGAGATCCTATGGCACACCTACATCCGCTTTATCTCTCTCTATTGGTACCCAGTCTCATGGGAGCAGCGCTTGCCCATGCGTGGACCAGTGTTCATCCGGGAAACACTGCAAAAAAAACATATGCGCAACCAATCTTGCGTATTGCGCAGGAAGAAGATGATTCAGAATCTGACGACAAGAAGTCAGCGCACCATAAATCGGTCACCAAAGATGAATATGATAAAGGTATCTATAACTGGACGCGTACCTTTGCCCAAGTTCTTGAAATTGCTGGAGAACGCCACTACAAACTTATAGATCCTGAGAAATGCATGATCAAGGCAATCGATTCATTTCTCACCTGCATGGACCCTCATTCAGGGTTTATGGGGCCTAAAACCTACACCAAAATTCTAGAGACAACCGCCGGTGAATTTTACGGCGTGGGAATTATTATCGATAATACACGCAAAACAACGGACAAATCTTTGACTATAGTGGAACCAATTGCCGGCGGCCCTGCTGAATCGGTTGGTCTCCGCGCTGGGGATAAAATTATCGACATAGACGGCAAACCAATTGAGGGCATCTCCACTGATGAAGCAACATCATTACTTAAAGGAGAGCTCGATACTATTGTGATGGTGAAAGTAATTCGCGAAGGCTTCCCCGATATGCTCACCTTCAAAATTAAGCGTGGCGTTGTCACTGAACAACACAGTATGGCATTTAACATCAAAGAACATAACGTTTACTACATTCTGCTGAGCCAGTTTTCAGAGAACTCAATTAAACAAATTAAGGATCTGCTCAAAAAAGAACAAAAAAGCAACTATAAGGGCTTGATTCTCGATCTACGTAATAACTCAGGCGGCTTACTTACCTCGGCCATAGACATTGCCAGCCTATTCTTGGACAAAGGTAGCCTTGTCACCACCACCAAAGATCGCTCTGGCAAATCGATAGAAAAATATATAACAACGGGCTCGCCCGTCGCAAAAACAAATGTACCTATCTTTATACTAACCAACAACTACACCGCCTCTGCAGCAGAAATTTTAGCTGGGGCACTTAAAATATACTCAGAAAAATATAATCAAGAAGCAAAAAAAGCAGGTCTACCCCAAAAACGGCTGATGGTTTTTTTGCTTGGTACAAAAACCTTTGGCAAGGGGTCGGTGCAAGACGTCATTCCGTTGAGTAATAATTGCGCGCTCAAGCTTACCACCGCACTCTATTACCTCCCAAATGACACTTCAATCCAGGGAATTGGCATTGAGCCAGATTTCCGTGTCGAACGGCGCTTTGGCCCGCCAGAACAGATGAACTGGCTTATTAAATATTTTGGCCGCGAAGAAAATATCGACAATCATATTAAACAATCAGGCGCAGGAAAAGAGAATGCCAAAAAGGATACAAAGAAGGGGGCTGCTGCCGACGAAAAACCAAAAACAATGATGGAGCAAGCACGTAAACAACTAGAAGACGATAATCAATTTAGAGATGCCATCATGTGCATCAACCTTCTTGAAAATGCCAAAGAACATTGCCCACAATCGATTACCAACCGAGATGCCGCAATCAGCTATATAAAGAATATGTGCACGCTGCATGAAAAACTCGCCCTGGAAGAGGTAAAAGGATAAAAAACACACTAAAAATAACAGGTAGAAAAATGGCCGGATTAGTTCCGGCCATTTTTCTACCTGTTATTCAATAAAATATATATCGTAGAAAGTAGGATCAAAGACACTCTTGATCACCGGCTCAAACATACGATGATAACAAACTCCTGTTACCGGATCGATAATATAGCAATATAACCCACGCAATTGACTACCATCACCCAGATGCACTTCACCAACCATGGTAATAAAAATACGCTCAACTTCTTCACAGCCTGAGCCATTATGGCAAATCTTGATGATTCTCTTTTCTATACGTCCAAACTTGTTTAAATGCCTATCGATTTCTTGGGGAAATGCATGATATACCTTCATATGTGCACGCATCACCGCGTCACTCTGGTATTTCGCATAGTGATATGCCCGCTTATATTTTTCTGAAAGCGGATCATAATAACCTTGCTCTCGCAATGCACTTTCAGCATTAGAAATCCAATCAGAAACGTTTTTTGAATACTCAAACACGGGCATTTTTAGCGTATTTTTGTGAAATACTTCATATACAAGCCATGCTCGCACAAAATCGGATTCCTGATCAGCTTTAACCTCAATACTTAATTGCTCACCCTGAGGACAAGTCGTCACTGGACCAGCCAGAGCAACATCGTCGTCTACTAACACAGTTTTTTGTACCGAAGAACTTGGAATAGATTTTTGAATTTCCCCATCTTTTACATCCTGCGCCTCAAATACTTTCGTTTTCTTTTTTTTCTTTTTAGTTGGCACACCAGCCGTTTTTACTGTAGGCAAATCAACAGAAAGAACTCCTGGAAGCCCCTGACTAGAACTGGAAACTGATAAACTCTGAGCCGATTCTATTCCCGGCAACAATTGAGTCGGATCTTCTAAACGATAACCTACTGCTCGCTCAATAGCCCGAGCCCCAACCAATGCATTAAGCTCCGCAATCGCGGTTCTATACAACTCTTGATACTTCTTTCTGTGCTCTTTGTACTGCTCAAGCAACTCACTTCGTTTGTTGTCATTATGTATAAGGTCCGACAAACTAAGGGAAGAAACAAATTCTAGATTTTTAGCTATAAATTCTCCCGCCTGCGATTCAGTAGGCTTTAAAGGAAAATAACCATTTTTGCCCTGCTTTGCCAATACAGAAAACCACTCTTCAACCTGGGTAATCGACCTATCAATAATAGACTGGACACCCACTGCTTCAACTTTAGATTGCAGGAGCATTCGCAAAAAAAGCAACTCGGGATCAGATTCATGTGCCAATGCGGCAACCGCCATCTTCAACTCCGGCATCAAAGTCACAATTTCTGCTTGCTTGCTACAGAGATACAAATCACGATACTGCAAAGCAATAATACAATTTCTTCGCCCCGTTATTGTGACCGGCATTAATGTAAACTGCCCACCTTCTTCAGGCAAGCCCACAACATGTCCTTGTTGAGCAGATATTACTTGCGCTAAATTGTCCCTAAAATCTCTCCCCAAATGCTTGGCCCGTACAAAATCAGCAATAGCATAAAAAAAACAATCCTGCGTATATAATGCACTCGCCAATCGCTGTAAAAAACCGCCGTATACCAAATGAGCTTGCTCCAATCCTCGGCGCTTTTCGACGCCTCTCAAAGTATCTTTTCCATAGATGTTTTTAAGATCAATAGCCACCGAGTTGCTGGCCGAAGCATTATCTGGAGTAAAAAAGGGCGTATCCATGGCTACCATAGAATTATAACCCGCGAAGACAATCATTAAACAAAACAGATTGTAAACCCTGAAGCTTGTCATAAAGCACCTATCTTTGACACGTATAACTCCATTTTTATTATCCTGTATGCATTAACACCATACCGTTACACAAAGCTCTCATTTTCAGATACATTTTCGGCTAATAACCCAAGGCAAAAAAGAACCCTTGCCCCATTAAGAGTTCATAGATCACCCTATCAATATATTGCAAATAGAAAATATGTCAAATAAGAAGCAACAAAAAAAGGGCCCGGATTTCTCCTGGCCCCTGATAATCTCGTGTACGCCGTAATTAACGTTTTACGAATTGGAACTTACGACGAGCAGCTTTTTGTCCGTATTTTTTACGCTCTTTGCGGCGTGAATCAACAGTCAACAAGCCAAATTTACGAAGCGTCGGTCTGGTTTCTTCGTGCAGACTTACCAGAGCACGAGAAATACCCAGTCTAACGGCACCCGCTTGTGCGCCAATACCGCCACCCTTAACAGAAGCGCTCACATCATAGTGAGAGCCGATAGGACAGACGCGGAAAGGAATAGAAGCATCAAGACGCATAATATCGGTATCAAAATAAGTGGCATACGGCTCGCCGTTAACAATAATTTTTCCCGTACCTCGGTGGAATAATACGCGGGCAACAGCTGTTTTACGACGACCAACTGCATGAGCGAGTGGCTGCACGCCAGGACGCAAGGCAACAGTTTTTTTCTTCTCAGGAGCTTGTTGTTCTGCGACAACCTTTTCTACCATAGGTTCCTTAACCGAAGCGACATGTTTTTCTGTTTTAGGCTCTACCTTATGCTCAACTTTGCTCTGTTTAACGGCAACCTCAACCTTGGTAGGTTCGACTTTATGCTCAACCGGTTTTGATTCGGCTTTTACATTTACCGCTGCTTTTTCATCTACTACTGCCGCTTTTTTCTCTGATGCAGGTTTCACTTTTGTCACTGGCTTTGTCTCTTTCGCTTTTTCCGCCGCAGACACCTTGGCTTTTGTCTTTTTTTCCATGCTCTCTAGAATCCTTATTACGTTACTCGAGGGGTCACTCTTTGTACTTTAGCGTACACAAAGGCAGGAATTTGTCAAAAGAGTGGAGCCGATGACCGGATTTGAACCGGTGACCTATTGATTACGAATCAATCGCTCTACCAACTGAGCTACATCGGCTTACAGACTGTTAGTGTAACAAAAAGAAATAAAAAGCCTACTGTCCTAGCCCTTTTTCTTCAAACACCTCTTGACATGATAAGCAACGAGCCGCATCGGGATATGATTTAAGACGTCTTTCAGAAATAGGCCCTCCACAATCCATACAGATTCCGTATGAACCATCCTGAATTTTTTCTAAAGCACGCCCAATACGATTATACTCGCCCAGCTCAGCATCCTGAAGCGAGACATGAAGCGCTTCCATAGTAGATGAAAGAGCCTGATCTCCCGGATCCTGCACTTGGTCATCAGCAACTGGTTCTTGAGACAAGCGTTTTAAATCGTGCTCGAGTTCTATTTTTCGCTTCATTAATTCTTGACGAACTTTTTCAAGAACTGCTTTTGGTTGGCTCACCTTTTTTCCTCTTTTTTTTAAAAAACTGTTTCAAAAGCGCTACAGACTCATCACTCATAACACCAGATACAATTTGAACATCCTTCTTGTATACCCGAAGCGCATCATCATTGTCAAGATGAAAGCCAAAAAGCGGCGACTCTGCTCCATAGACGACTCTCGATACTCTACTCAAGTAGGCAAGCGCCATACACATAGCACACGGCTGCAGCGTTACATACAGTACGCAGCCATTTAAACGCCAGTCCCCCCTTTTTTTTCCTGCTTGAGCTAAGGCTGTCACTTCCGCATGCGCTCGCTGCGTACAGTGCCGCATAACTTGATTGTATCCACGGCCGACCACCACCCCTTTTTCATCTACCACCAACGCCCCAATGGGTACCTCATCCGCCGCTAAAGCCTTGCGCGCAAGGACGAGTGCTCTTTTCATATACTTTTTATCAAGTTCGCTATCTAAATGATTCGTCCGAACCATGCCAACCTCATGCCTCAAAAATCTCAAATACTCAAGCCCTCCATCACCAAACGAGGGCCAATTTTACGCCTTTTTTTACCTTTTACACTCACGCATATAGAAAAAAAAGCACTTTTTGAGTATACTACAGCTATTGTTTTTTGGTACGAAGCAGCCACGTTCTTTCAAAAAAAATATCTAAATTATACGGGTGTGTACCACGCACCCCAAAAATGTGCTGCATGCACACAAAACGGGAGACCTACCCCTATGGCAGACCCAAAAGAATACAAAGCCCAGTCGATTCGCGTTATTGAAGGCCTTGAAGCGGTACGAAAACGGCCGGCTATGTATATCGGCTCAACGGGCCCTCATGGCTTACACCAGCTGGTATACGAAATCGTAGACAACTCGGTCGACGAAGCCCTTGCTGGCTATTGCGACACTATCAAAGTAACCTTGACCAAAGATGGCGGTTGCCTTGTGGAAGATAATGGCCGCGGCATTCCAACTGATATGCACCCCTCCGAAAAAATATCTGCCGCTGAAGTCGTTTTTACCAAATTGCATGCGGGCGGCAAATTTGACAAAGACACCTATAAATTTTCAGGCGGTCTGCATGGCGTTGGTGCATCAGTAGTAAATGCCTTATCAGAAAAATTGGTCGTTACCATCTGTCAAAACGGCAAAGAATTCACACAAACTTATCAACGAGGCAAGCCGCTAGCACCTCTTAAAGAAGTCGGCCCCAGCGAAAAACGCGGAACCTCCGTACTTTTTTATCCTGATCCAACTATATTTACCGAAACAACAGTCTTTAGTTTTGAAACCCTCTCAGCGCGGTTGCGTGAACTCGCCTTTTTAAATAAAAAACTGCGCATCATGCTCACTGATGACCGAGTCAACAAAGGTCATGAGTTTTATTTTGAAGGTGGCATCATTTCATTTGTTGAATACATAAACGCGAAAAAGGTGCCCCTATTTCCTGAAGTTATTTACTGCGAACAAAGCGATGACAATTACATCTTTGAAACAGCGCTCCAATACAATGATGGCTATGGTGAACAGATCTTTTCATTTGTAAATAACATTAACACCATTGAAGGCGGCACCCATGTTTCTGGCTTTCGCTCTGCACTCACTAAAGTAAGCAATAAAAAAGCGGTTGAGTTAGGTGTCATTAAAAAAGATGAAGAAGGCTTTTCAAGTGAAGATGTACGGGAAGGAATTGTAGCCGTCATAAACATGAAGGTGCCTGAGCCTCAATTTGAGGGACAGACCAAAACAAAGCTGGGCAATAATGATGTAAAAGGTCTGGTCGAGTCATGGTTCTCTGCATGCCTAGAAACCTACTTTGAAGAACATCCTGCGATTGCTAAAAAGATTTTGCTTAAAGCTGAAATCGCCAAACGTGCACGCGAGGCAGCAAAAAAAGCACGCGAATTAACCCGCCGCAAAACAGCACTTGAATCGCTTTTACTCCCGGGCAAGTTAGCAGACTGCTCCAATGAAGATCCGGCACACGCAGAACTCTTTATTGTAGAGGGTGATTCTGCAGGCGGTTCGGCAAAACAAGGACGCGATAGAAGTAACCAGGCTATTTTGCCCCTGCGTGGTAAAATTCTCAATGTTGAAAAAGCACGGATCGACAAAATTCTCTCCAGCGAAGAAATTAAAACACTCATTGCAGCAATCGGCTGCGGTATCGGTCAAGAGTTAGATGCGACAAAAGCCCGTTATCATAAAATAATACTCATGACTGATGCTGATGTTGATGGCGCACACATTCGCACGCTTCTTTTGACTTTCTTTTTCAGATATATGCAAGAGCTCATTGTAAATGGCTATATTTATATTGCACAACCTCCGCTTTATAAAGCAAAAATCGGGAAAAAAGAGCAATATTTAAAAGATGATAAAGCATTAAAGACCTTCCTCTTTGAATGGGCTCAAGAAAACACTATAGGATTTATTGACGGCAAAGAAATCGAAGCAACAACCTGGCGCACCATGCTCGAGCAACTGCAGCGCTATGACGAACAAATTACCGCCACAAGCATGTCTTACAACTTAGGGTCTGAACAATGCCATGCACTTATCTCCGCATTACACAAAAAACCATGGAAAAAGGAAGATGGCCTGGACGCCCTTCTTGAAACCTTACAAGCTCACTTTCACAAATATACCATCGAGCTGGTACCGACAGAGCAGCTAAGCCCCGAACAAGCAATGGTACAAGAAGAACCACAAAAACAGATCCGTTTCACCCTGCTTCGCGCCCAGTGGGACGCTCCCGTTGCATTTTTCGACGCACCAGAAACCAATGCCCTTCTAGAACAGCTCAAGAAAATAGCGCCGCTTGAAACAAAGCAATGGACGCTGCAAATTGTCGATAAAGAGCGACAATTAACTGGCCAAGGAGCTACAAAGTTTATCTCGGCAATCAGCGAGATCAGTAAACCATACATGAATATTCAGCGCTATAAAGGTCTTGGTGAAATGAACCCAGAACAGCTTTGGGAAACCTCCATGGATGAGAAAACACGACGTCTGCTCAAAGTAACCATCGAAGATGCCTTGGAAGCAGACTCTTGGTTTGCCACCCTCATGGGCGATGATGTAACAGGCAGAAAAGAATATATCGAGAAATACGGCCACTTTGTAAAAAATCTCGACATATAAATCTTTTTTTGGCAAAATCCAGGGCAAGAAATAAAATCTTGCCCAGTCTCATTTTAAAAAAGGTATTGCCATGAAACAGATGCTTTTTGTGTTTACGTGCGCAAATATGTTCACCTATAATCTCTCCGGTATGCAAACAAGCGAATCATTGCTCAAAGATAATCCCACAAAAAATTATATACGACTTGTGTTGTACAAAGATGGGCTGCCAGAATCGGAGATGTGTATAGCAAAGCAGGTTTCGGTTGACTCCACAGAAACATTACGAGAATTAGGCCAGAAATCCGAGTGTGACGAACCCACTTTAAAACAACTATTTCTTTCGTGGAAACTTCCGGCAAATCTGTTTATCTATCTTGTCCAACATCTCCATGACTATGACCCTTCATGCCCCCTGGCTGCTTGGGACGTTTTGATACTAGATGACGAAAACCAAAGCGAATACGACAAAACCGATATAGTATCTCGTATAAGTGATGACACATCAGATGCAGGCTCGGCACTCATGCTCTCCCAGAATGAAGAAGATTATGAAAAAAGCGATATAGGCGCACAAGAAGATGATGTACCCCAAAAAGAAAAAGCGTACTATCATACCCTCGACAGCTCTGCTAGCCAAGATGACCCAACATGGCAGGTATTACAGGGTAAAAAAGAACGCGATAATAAGCGCTCTCGAGATGTCTATAAAAAAGCACGCCGAATTGCGCATCAACAAAAAATAGATCGAGTACCCCACCGCCAGTAAAATCCCTTATTGCAAAAATGGCTTATCTCTGATGCGCCATACTAACAAATTTCAAGACTGACCCGCTTATAAAAGGCGGGTCGTAGTTTTTAACACCATGCCCCCTGACAAAAACCGCCCTCACGAGTATACTAAAATCATGAAGAATCACGCGTTATTTAATGCCGTACATACCTTTGTCCAGGCACATAATCTACTCCCTGCCGGGAAAACCTTTGTCATGGGCCTTTCGGGGGGCCCCGACTCTCTCTTTTTGCTGCACTATCTTTCCCTGCTGCATACCGCCGGCACTATAAAACTTATTGCCGCTCATCTCGATCATGCATGGCGCACCGAATCAGCCAGCGAGGTGGTATTTTGTCAGCAGGCTGCTGAAAATCTCAACATTCCTTTTGTCCATGCACGGCTTCCTGATCTGCCCTTCTCCGCTCCTTGGCGCGGATCTAAAGAGGATGTGGGAAGAAAAGCACGCCGTTTTTTTCTTGAAAAAGTTGCCCACGAGCATGGCGCAGAACGCATTGCCCTCGCCCATCACGCACAAGACCAACAAGAAACTCTTTTCATTCGCCTATTGCGCGGTGCAACGCTCACGGGCCTGACCGGCATGAAGCCCAAACAGGGACTCTATATTCGTCCGCTCCTGCACATAAATAAAACTGACATTCTCACTTTTTTACACGAACAGGGAGTCCGCTACCTGACAGACCCAAGCAATGAATCTCCTCTCTTTTTACGTAACCGCATTCGAGCAACAGTTATCCCCGCACTGCGCTCCTGCGATGAACGATTTGATAAAAACTTTTTAAGCACCATAACACGCCTGCAAGAAACAGAGGACTTTCTCGAAACACTCGTCCAACAAACCCTCACCCAAATAAGCTCCTTACACAGTGGCACTATCTGTCTTGACTTACCCGCACTGCAAAGGACTCATCCAGTATTGCAATACCGCATAGTCTTTGCCTGGCTCTGCCAAGAAAAACTCCCCTTTCAACCAACTCAAGCATTTTTGGACGAACTGCTTCGTTTCTTATTCTCTCCACGCGGAGGCTCTCACACCATCCATACCTCCTGGCGTCTCGTCAAAAAAGGCAAAACCGCGTGGCTTGAAAAAAAACCTTAAACAATAGCTGCTTTTCATTATTTATCGCTAGAAGAATATACCCTTCAATAAAAAATACAAAAAATAAAAAACCATTGCTTTAACTTATTCGCATTGGATATGATTATAGTCAGGAATAAATAACTGAAACATGAGGGGCGTGTATGAAAAATACAATCTATTACTGTTCAATCATAACGCTCGGACTTGCCGCCGGCGCAGCGTCAATCTATGCGGATATCACCGTTGAAAATAAGGGTGATACCATGCTTGTCCTTCAGGCAACATATGAGAATAAAAATAAAGTACCAAGCCCAAATCTTCCCCCTATCTATCTGGCTGGAAAAGATACGACAACCTTATACTACGCTCTAAGTTATTACGGTGGCGACATTAATACTCTAGAAGTCAGAAATGAAAAAAATGGCTGCCATAATGGTTTAAACCGCTACTTAAAAAATAAAAAAATAGAAGATAACAGACAGTATATAGTCGATGGTAATTGTAGGTGGGGCATAAAAAGAAAATAAAAAGAGGAAAATGGACATGAAAAAAATAACAACCGGTCAAGTTATCACTTTATTACTCCTGCTCTCGATAATCCCTGTTGCGCATGCAACAGTAATGGTCACCAATAGTGGCAATACAGATATCACACTTCTTGCTTACTACACTCCTGATACACCAGGAAAAATGCTCCCAGGAAACCCTCTTATAAGCATGCCTCTTGCAAAAGGTCAGTCTGCGCAGATAGATTTTAAACACGCGCCACTCGGGACACTTTCAGCTATTGGCGTAGAGGGGCAAGAAATTTCTCGAGGCACCTGGATGGCCGTCGAAGAAATTGTTAAAAATCCAAAGGATGGCGACCAGTATACCTTCACCCAGCGTTGGGTCGCCTCAGCGGTTCCAAACGAAAATAGAGAGACGATCACCAAATAAAATCACCCTAAAAATAATCGACTGCGCTTAATAATCGGGCACGAGCACTCCCCCCATGAGTCTCGTGCCCTATCCCTGTGCTAAACACCAGAACATACTTAAACTAATATCATTGCTATGCATAGAAAAAATGGAGTAGATTAAAAGAAGAAAGGCTCAATCTTACGCCAATCAAAAGGAGCATTTATGAAAAAAAGAATACTGATAGCACTGGCATTCTGCATAACCACTGAGCACCTCTTTGCAGACGATGTAATTATGAAAAATATGGGAAGGTCGCCGGTAACTTTTCGCGCCGTTTATTCAGCTGAAATAGCAGACAATCATGGTCCCTTTGTGAAACGAGGCCCGGTAGCAATAGGAGATACGATAAGCATAGCTCGGTCTAATGAACTCGGTTCTCTACGAGCAATTGATATCATAAAACCAGACGCTTCAGCCAAACATATTATTGAAAATGTTACTCAATCCTCATATACCGTAAGCCAAGATATGAGTGGTAATTGGTATGTTAAATAAGAGCTCGGCCCGATAATCTTAAAATCCTTAATCATCAAGTTTCTTTGATCTATACAGACCAGCAGGCTTTGACACTTTTTCTTTCTCTCATTCTCTTCTTTTTCAAACCAATGACTATAAGATCTAGCTCTTACTCTTATAGTCTATAAATGTTTTTTAAAAAATGTTGATAATTTCAAATTGAATTTGTTATTATAGGTTTAGATAGAAAGGTTTTTAGTCTGTTTTTAGGTAGTTTAGGTTTAACTTCATTTATAAGGAGAACAATATGAAGAAGCTATTACTCACCGTCGTCGCCCTGCTTGGTGTAGCCGCTATACATGCTGATACTACTACCATTACGAATAAATCAAAAAATGAAGTCAATGTGGTGTGCACCGAGTCTGTAGATCCTAAAAAACGCGAGAATTACTCAAGAGAATTGGATAAGGGAGATAGGGTGATGTATGACAGTGGAAGCACCTGCAGAGATTTCACTGTTAACGGTAAATCTTATTCCACCGGTCGATACAAAACAATAACCATTGATGACAAAAAAGGCATCATAGCTAAGTAATCTAACATCCTGATCATTCTTCTGAGGGAGAGCCATTTGCTCTCCCTCTTTTTTCTTTTCTCTTGACTCCTTTGCCCCAAATTCAGTAGCGTCTAAAGGTGAATGCACGGCGAAAACTAATAAATCAAAAAAGGAGTCTCATGAAAAAAACAGCACAAGCAGCTCTATTTTTTATCGTCTTTACCTCTGGGTTAGTCCTATATACCGCCTATACATCGTTCTTACAAGCAGCGGATAAAGAACCCGCCCAACTATTTTTACACAATAGCGGCACCAAGGAATTTACCCTAGAAAAAATCACAACCAAAACAAAAAACAGCGAAGCAACACAAAATATAGCTGCAAAACTTCAAGCCGGTCAAACCCTTGAGCTTGGAAAACTCACTGAACAGATCACCATAAAAATAATCTTAGATGCAGGCGCATTTACCTACGCAATAAAGCCGGGCGCAGGTGCAGCTGCAAGCTCCCTGCCAGCAAAAATAAATGTTTTGGTCGTTAAAAATGATAAGTTCACCATCGAACCAAAAGCAGAAATGAAACAAAGCACCGATCGTGCATACACTATAACCATTAACGACTCAGGTAAGTTTACCGTAGCACCAACAGCATCTTCCCTCGTGGTGAGCGTACAATAAAAAACGTTTCACCCGGAGTTGCATCAAGCACAGCGCAATAAAGATTTAAAAGCCCTTGGCGAACTAAAAAACTTTCGCCAAGGGCTTTTTGTCACTCATAAAAATATCGCAATACCCACAAATCATTCTTTTTGAGTCCACCTATTTTAGAAACATAAACCATTGCTTTTAAAAAACAACTTATTGTATGATTATTACTGAGAATAATGGCTATTAAAATGTTTTAAAAAGGAGAAGCTCATGAATAAGTTAACCATGCTTACTCTCTCTTTGTTGCTCGCGAGCGCCGGCAGCCTGTTTGCTGTTAGACCAGGACAAGGTGGCAGAGGCACTTATCTGGCAAGCGGTGACATAACGATCATTAACAAGGGAGCGCCGATAACTCTGCGTCTGCTTTACCTGAAAGAACAAGACCAAAAGTTAATTCCCTCTACCATAGCAAATATGGCCAACCCCTTTAGCAACCAAAAAATAGATAAAAATGCTACAGTTAATATCCCTCTCTACACTTCTAATGGCACACTTCAATATATAGATGTGGTATATGATAACAAAGCGAATGCCGATCTTATATCTGAGCAAACCATCTCAGATATTCGCTCCGGAAAAATGCACAAAACGACATTTGAAATCAATCAAGATGCTACAGGTACATGGCACGCCAACCCCCGATAAAAGCAAATTTTTAAAGAGGGCAGGCTTCAAAGTCTGCCCTCTTCTTTTTTATACCTCATTTCCGCCACATCCGGCCAACCCTCTATTAGCTAGCTAACAATCCATAAAAATAATTCACAATTGAAAAGTTTAGACAAAAGAGCTATAATTAAGATAGCAAAAAACAATCCTATAAAAACAACATATCTGAATGGAAGTTATGAAGAAACTATCTTTTGTGGCCACTTTTTTTCTTTTTTTTAGTACCCCAATCGAGTGCATGGATACTGTTCAAACGAAACTCTGCATAGCCAACATAGAGCAAGATGCGCAGACCCCTCAAAAAATAGGTACACCATCATCACAAGATCTCCTGGAGGCGGCTCGTTTGGGCGACTTTTCAGCAGTACCCACTACGCTTGAGGCCTGGAATGCCGCTAGTTTTAACGCACACGCATGTTTTGCCGAAACGCACCCTCAAGAAACAGACTCGAAACTTCCCATCTGCATGCAGCCAGATTCTCCGTATGCAATCCCTGAACTAGCACACAATCAGAGCCCTCAGGGACATGCAGTCGATGCGGGCAAAACCCTATTACACTATGCCGCCCAGTTTAACCACCTGCCCACAATAGAGCTTCTGCTCAGTGCAGGAGCAAACCCATACTGCATGAGCAAAAATGGCATAACTCCCTTAGAAATGGCCGCATCACTTGGCCATGCCCAAGCGACGCGTGCTTTGTTGTCTATGCAAGGCATTCCTCAAAAAACTCCTGACGCTCGACTTAACACACTCTTGCAGAGCGCCATGGAAAAAGCTGATGAAACCGTCATATCCCTGCTCCTTCTATTTGGCGCTGACCCTAACAACAAAACTACCGTAGACGCTGAAACCCCTTTGCATGCCGCTGCATTTTTTGACCAGCCCCAGGCAATACATCTGCTCATGGAAAATGGTGCCAATTCTCTTGAAAGAGACAAAAATGGTCAAACGCCGCTGATAAAAGCCTGCATGCAATCAGCTCCCTGTTATCGCGCCGCACAGGAACTCCTCAAATATGCTGTCGTTATAGACACAATAAATAGCACTGATATCCAGGGCAACACGGCACTCCATGGCGCCGCATGCACGGGTCACTCGGCCCTGGTACAATTACTCATCCAACAAGGCGCAAATCCTTCTCTTACCAATAAAAAAGAAAAAACGCCTGCCGATTATGCAATAAAAAACGGTCATGAAAGCTTGGCTCGTCTATTAAAAATGCATGAACTGAAACAAAGAGATATTAAAAAACAACAAAAAACATAAACAATTTATTGATTTTTGAACAATATTTTTTCCATACTAAAAGAGAATAAGGCGGTCTCTGTGGAGCAAATAAAAGGGGGAATTATGAAAAAAACAATCGTTTTTGTGCTCGTTATCACACTAGCAAACATTGTATCTGCCAAACTCCCACAAGAAATTGTACGGGTAATAAACAAATGCCCAAACACACAAGCAAAGCTCACCGCATACTATCAAACAATTGCCAAAAAACCATTGATCGGCATGTCTGCACCACGGCCCATCACCATGTTTGCATTGCCAGGAAAAGAAGTTGACTTTGTATTTGAATCACCATTGGGAGGCAGGTTACAACGCATAGAAGTTGTCTGTGATAAATTTGTTATAGAAAAGCCACAAGCTGGCAGTGAGTATACTGTCCAATTCACCGACAATGAAAACTGGCTCATTCGTCAAATGCGCTCGCATTAAGATCTCGACCACACCGGAAAAAATCTGAAGATAGGAACCTTGCAGCTCGTTAAATCAGCGCGGGGTTAGATTTTTGTTTCTCTTTTTGACGCACATTGGGTAGGCTAGAGAAAGCAGATTTAGACTTAAGATACTCGGTGTACTCATGCACTCGAATAAAATACAGACCAAAGATTCACAGATGCTTTCAACGCCCCTTTCGCGTCGACAAAAAATGATAGGGCTCTTGCTCACGCTTGCGCTCCATGCCGGCGCTATACTTGTTCTTTTTTGTATGCAAACTGACACACAAAAATTTCAACAATTTTTTCAGGAATTAGTTAAACAAGCCGCACAAGAACAAGCACAACTCCCCCCTGAACAGCGCGCCATTGCCCAACAGCAAAGCCCTGAAGAAATACCGCAAGAACAAGAAGAATGGGGCGCTATGAAAGCACGTGCATCCCGTTTTGGTGCACCCGTTATTTTTCAGGAAGAGCCTGAGTTTATGATCCAAGAACCACCTCAAGAAAGTGTGCAAAACAACACCGAACAATCACCTGCCAGCGAACAAAAAAATAGAGACCAACAGATGGCTGAACAGACACAAGAAGCATCCACTACTCAAGCTGAGACAAAAGCATCCCAACCAACAGCCGACTCATCTCAGGCTGAATCAACAAAATCCGTATCTGAAAAAATGGCACTCATAAGCGCCAGCAGTACACAACTGATACCCGTCAGCACTGAAGACCAAGAGACCTCATCCAAGGCAGAACAACAAGACGCAAAAAAAGCATACGACCATGATGCCCAGCACCTGCACGCCGATACGAACAACGCCGAAAAAGCTCTGCCTGATACCATCACCCAGAAAGAGAATCAAGCAATCGGCAAAACCAATACTACCAATCCAGACAACTACTTCCCTGGCTGGGGCAAAAAAGATGCCGCGCCCATCACTAAAAAAATGGTATCTATGGCCAATTTAGCACGTGGTTTTCTTGATAACATTAAAAATGAAGGCACGAGTGCAATCACTATGATCGGAGGCAAAGAAGGCGGTCGGATTACCTCAGAACAATTAAAGGTTGAACGATACGTACAGCGGCTCAATTGGTATTTACAAAACTCCTTCAGAATTAACCGAGACCGTTACCGAAAACAACATCCCTCAACTACAGCAGAAGTCTATTTATCACTTGAACGCAATGGCCGCATTAAAGACGTTCACATACTCCGCACCAGCGGCGATCCCCTGCTTGATGATCACACGCTCTACGTTTTTAAAGATGCAGGCTCTTCATTCCCTCCCGTACCGCACTATCTCACCCAGGAACCATTTACCATAACGTACGTCGTCGAATACAGCGTCTTTTGAGAAACCATCCAAAAAAAGAATGTACTCTTTTTTTCTCCATTTATTTTTGCACCGACGCAAAATAATTACTATACTGACGGCCACAGAGAAAAAAGGGAACTCTATGGCAAAGGTAGTGATCATTGGTGCAGGTCTGACCGGTCTTTCGGCAGCCTACCACTTGGAAAAAGAGGGTTTTTTTGATTACACCCTCTTTGAAAAAGAAGCTATTCCCGGAGGCCTTTGTCGCTCGGTGAGAAAAAAAGGATTCACCTTTGATTATACGGGCCACCTTTTGCATAGCAATAACCCCACAGTACTTGCGCTGTTGGAAAAACTCAGCACCGCTATGCCACTGGTACACGCAGAGCGCCATTCACACATTTATTCCTACAACACCCTCACCCCATACCCCTACCAACAACAGCTGTATGGACTTCCGCCTCATGTCATTGCCGATTGTATCGAAGGTTTTGTATCACGCACCAAAAATCCCAACCCGCGCTCCTTTACCGCGTGGGTAAACGCCCACTTTGGCTCTGGTTTTGGCACCCACTTTTTCTTCCCCTATCAACAAAAATTATTCGCCTATGAATTAGAAAAAGTAACCGCAAGTTGGACCGGTCGCTTTGTGCCAAGCACGAGCCTGCGAAAACTAATCACCGGTGCCGTATCACCGCTACTTTCAACGAATGTTGGGTATAATGCTCAGTTTATCTACCCTGCCGCCGGCGGCATTGACCAACTCATTGCAGCACTGACACGCGAACTCGCACTTCCTCCGCTTACCCATCATACGGTCCATGAGATTGATATTGCACAAAAAAAAATCACCTTCACCAACGGCAAAACCGAATCATACCAAACGCTCATTTCTACTATGCCCCTTAATCAACTACTTGCGACAATCACCAATAACGGAACGCCTGCTATTAAGCGACTCAAAAAAGCAGAACACTCGCTCCACTGTAATAGCGTCATCAATGTAAATTTGGGTATTGCACGGCCTGTCCGCCCACACACCCACTGGATCTATTATCCAGAGAAAAGCTACCCATTTTATCGCATCGGCTTTCCTGCTCTTTTGGCTCCATCGATGGCGCCGGCAGGACACAGTTCATTATCAATAGAAATTTCCCACTATCAATCATCACACCCTACACAACCTTCTGGTATCAATCACAATCAAGAACTCATAGATAGTGCGGTCGCACACGCAAAAAAATTATTTCAGTTTACTGACGACGATATACTCACTCATACCGTACTGCACCTGCCCTACGCATATGTTATTTATGATCAATGGCGCGATAAAAACCTTGAAGGCTTACTCGCCACGCTGGCACAACATGATATGTATTCGATTGGCCGTTATGGTAGTTGGCACTATAGCAGCATGCAAGAAGCTATCTTAGCTGGCGCTCAGGTAATCCACAAGGCACTCCCCTCTGCACAAAAACAACCACACAGTTATACGCCAGCAGTCGTACTTGAAAATAACCCTAAAAAAGAAAGTGTACTTAGGTATAACAAAAAACAAATTTCTATGCAGTAAAAAAAAGGATAAATATGAAACACTGCAGTATATTTTTTGTTACCATGCTCGCATTCGCAGACACGGGCAAAATCCTGGCAACGCAAGAAACACTGGCAAAGCCAGAAACAAAGGAGATTCGCATGCAACATTTTTATAAAGACCTTCCCGTGCTCGTCACCGGAGGCTGCGGTTTTATAGGTTCACATTTGTGCACCAAACTCGTCCAGCTGGGCGCTCAAGTAACCATAATCGACAACCTCTCAACCGGTTCGCTTGAAAATATAGCTCTTATTAAAGACAAAGTTACTCTTATCACCAAAAGCGTCGCCGATTACCAATCCTGCCTTGAGGCAACAAAGAATCAAAAACTGGTATTTCACCTTGCTGCCTTCATCTCCGTACCAGAATCAATAGAAAAGCCTCGAATTTGTTATGCAAACAATGTTGACGGAACTGCCAATATACTAGAAGCTTCTAAAAAAAATAATGCCTCTCGGTTTATTTTTTCATCGTCAGCTGCGGTCTACGGATTGCGCGAAGGCATATGCCGTGAAGACATGCCAACAGCACCATTATCGCCCTATGGTTACTCTAAACTCATTGGTGAACTCTACTGCCAACAATATACGCAAAATTACGGCTTTCAAACGGTTTGTATGCGCTACTTCAATGTTTATGGCCCTCGGCAAAACCCCAAGGGATCATATGCAGCAGCCGTTGCTAAATTCACTGATCAAATGATGCATAATGCACCGATAACCATTTTCGGAGACGGCATGCAAACACGCGACTTTGTGCCCGTCGCAGCCATTGTTGACGCAAACCTCGCCCTGGGCATGGCACCGGCAGAAAAAGTAGTCGGCCAAGTATTTAATGTGGGCACCGGCACAAGCGTCACTCTTCTTGAATTGATTGCGCAATTGAAGGTAAAATTTCCGGCATACTCTGGAGAAATCAAATTTGCTCCAGCACGACCGGGGGATGTGAAGTATTCGGCTGCTGATTGCTCAAAGTTTTTCCAGGTTTGCCGGTAAACCGCCCTAAAAAAGTAACAAAAAAGATAGCCCACGGAAATCAGGCTACCTTTTTTGCAGTGACTAGGTTCAGATAGATATGGGAAAAAGTGGTAAAATAAAAGGCCTCCACAAAGCTCTAATTTGGAAGGCCTTTTTATGCAGCAATATAAACTGCACAAGAAATTTGTCTTATATGAAAAATTGT
>JAJYDS010000039.1 GCA_021777215.1 bacterium | reverse complement strand
CCATATATCAATTTCTTTCTTCGTTTGGGCACAAATACAACATGATATTTGCAGTCCCATCTCGAATGACTTAAGCTTTCATACGATGATGTTGTCATTGCTTTCTCCTTTGTGACCGTCAAGCCACCGGAGCCTAGCATATCTCAACATCATCCCTTTTAAACTACAGCTTAAGGCCAAGCCTGGTGAGTCCACTAGTCAAACTAGTGGTTTACCCTGTTTAAAGCAATTAACTTTTACTTGTCTTGTAGCTAGATGCACTTTCACGCATCAATCCAACTACCTGATCATCGGTTACTTGTTCAAAACGATCATAAAAAGCACCTACGCCCCAGAAAGTCTCGGGAGAATAGAGGCAAACAACCTCATCAACTAACAGACCCAACTCTTCAAGTTCAGCTGGCGGACAAACAGGAATTGCCAATACAATTTTTTGAGGCTGATGTGCACGCACAGTCGCCAAAGCAGCACGCATGGTGGCGCCGGTAGCTACACCATCATCAGTAATAATTATTATTTTATCTCTCATGTTGAGCGGTGATCGACCGGAACGATAGAGATCCAATCGACGCTGAGCCTCTTTTTTTTCTTCTGCCATTGTTACTTCTACGTCTTCAACCGTAACCCCAAGCTTATCCATCAATGTAGTATTAAAAATTGGGTGCCCTTCTTGCGTTAATGCCCCAACGGCAAGCTCAGGTTCTCCCGGCGCCCCTATTTTTCGTGGTACAACAATATCCAAAGGAAGATCTAATGTTTTGGCAATGGCAAAACCCACCACAACACCACCTCTTGGCAATGCGACAACAAGAGCATCTTTATTTTTTGCATACCCCGACAAATAGGTGGCAAGCTTATCCCCCGCTTCAATACGATCTATAAAGCGCATAAAAAAGCTCCTCGTTACAACGACCTGTTTTATCTTCACTTATAACCATTTATGATTGAGTATAAAGAGAGACCTGCCCAAAATAATAGAAATGAAAAATAAATGAATGAAAAATATATGCATCAGGCTTTTGATGATGCATATATCTATGCGCAGCTTGCTCTTGCTCCTGAGCAAAGCGCACTTGCCATGCACCAATACATGCGCAAAGAAGCACTCGAAGCATTTGAGCTTTGGAAAGTAAGAAAACATAAGATGCCTTACTAAAAAAGGCGAACTGAGTTCGCCTTCAATGGCTTATAACCTTTTAACAAGTATATTTCATATATCACTTGCGCTAGTATCAATCTAGTCTTTTTCCAGCACGCCTTGAAATATAAAAGCACCAACACTACCGACAAGGGGAGCACCAAAATAGATAATAAGATCTTTCATCTGGCAAACCCCGCCACCATGGAGTACTGCGGTAATCATCGAAGAAAAGGCAATGGCTGGATTAAATACACCGCCAAATGAAGCTACCGCAACAAAAGTCAGACCAAGAATAAGCCAACCATGCTCCTTGTTATTGCGTTTAATAACAGCGAGTATCATAATGCACAACACAAAAGTCAATAACATCTCAATGGCTGCCGCTGCAACGGGACGAATTTCAGGAGAAATTGTAGGACAAAATGGCTCTCCAAATGAAAAAACAAGGGACACACTTGCGATCAATGCACCGACAATTTGAGTAGCCATAAAGACAAGGCCCCTCGTCCAATCCATGAGATTACTTAAACAGAGCGTCAGGGTAAATGCGGGATTAAAATATCCCGTCTCGCCCCAGCCGGCCAAATAAACCATAGCCATAAACATAAGACCGACACCAAGAGGATTATTTGCAAAACCCACTGTAGCCAAAGTAATAAAAAAAGCTCCCATGCACTCCATCAACAACTGACGTACATGGTTGTGAGCTTCTTGCATAAAAAGAGCCATCGCAACTCCCGCAAAGAAATTAAATGTTACAAACATAGACAAAAGCATATGCACTCAACATACTGAGTTCTTACTCTTTGAGCAATAGATTGTTCTCAACGGTTAAATCGTAATTAATTTTTATTCTATGTTATAAACACTAAAAAACTAGCATGACAAACATATAAAGAATAGCTTGAAAAAATAGACACACAATCTTTTGCTTGCTATAGTTTTTACTAAATTTTTACCCTTTCACAAAGGATCCCCCGTGACTCTGGCTCATCAAACAACAACCAGCCATATCTTGTTAAAAGAACTCATACAACACAACGTAAGTCTTCGCGATAAAAATTGGTTTAAAACGGGTGGCCCGGCCCGTTTTTTTGCCGAACCCGCCACGGCTCACGAATTCAAAGCCGCACTATTGTGGGCACATACAGAAAATCTACCCGTGTTTGTTTTAGGATGTGGCGCCAATATTTTGATCAGCGATGCTGGTTTTGATGGTTTGGTAATCCGTCCACAATTAAACGCTATCGATATCCTCGTCGATCAAACCAGCACACCTGAAACCCACGCACTGCTCAAAGTGGGGGCCGGAGTCACCATCGCACAGCTCATTAACTACAGTCTGGAACACAATCTGCTTGGGCTTGAAGAATTTAGCGGTATACCCGCAACAGTGGGCGGCGCGGTCTTTATCAACCTCCATTATTACGAATTTGCACTCTCTGATTTCATCGTATCAGCAGAAATAATTGAAAAAGAGACTGGTCTGGTAAAAACAGTATCAGCTGACTGGCTCAAACTTGGGTACGATCAATCTCAATTGTTTGATGGACAGCATTATATCGTAAGCGCCACTTTTAAACTGCGTCGATGCACAGACTTAGAAGCAGCATGCGCCAAGGGCAGACGTACTGAGATTGTCAGACATCGCGTAAAGCGCTATCCTGCAACCAATACCTGCGGCAGCTTTTTCAGAAACTTTCATGATCATGAAGTAACCATGATGAGCAACGGTAAAAAAATGATCCATACCGCTTATTATCTAGACAAATTGGGCATCAAAGGAACGCTGCAAGTAGGGGATGCCATTGTCTCTTGGCAACATGCGAATATGCTTGTCAATAAAGGCAATGCAACATCAGCCGACATCATCAACCTAGCTCGCATCATGCAACAATTAGTATATAACTCATTTGGTATTGTGCCACAATCAGAATGCCAACTTATTGGCTTTAGCGAATATCCGCTACTCAAGTAAAGCTCGCACGGCTTAAAAGCCGTGGCTTGCTGAATTATGATTTAAAGATCTTTGATTTAAAAGAACGGCGCTTCAGTTCGAGCTTATACCTCTCCCTGCGCGCCTAATTTTGATACCCCATTCATCCCCAGCTTTAAAAAGCTTGGGGTTTTCTGGGTATATTAATAAAAACTAAAAAACGCTTGCGGGAATACATGAACGAGCTCATTTTTTTATTACAAATACTCACCGTCTGTGTAGGCTTTCTGGGAGCCTACAAACTCGGCCCCTATGCTTTAGTTAGTTTTGTTTGTCTATGCTCCGTTTTATCAAACTTCTTTGTACTCAAACAGATTTCCTTATTTGGTCTATCGGTCACCGCGGCCGATGCGTTTGTTGTCGGCGCTATGCTCGCGCTTAATATGCTCCAGGAAACAGAGGGCGAACAAAGAGCACAGAAAGCTGTAATCATAAGTTTTTGGGGACTTGTTTTCTATACCGCGGTCACCCAGCTACACCTCGCCTATACCCCCAGCACATACGACACAACAGCCGCCGCGTACACAACGCTTCTTCATGTGGTGCCCCGGCTTACTCTTGCATCTTTGGCTGCTTATTTTATCTCCCAAAAACTTAACATTTTTTTATATGCACTCGCACGTGCACGCACCCATCGCTTTCTCCTTGTACGCAACTATGCAACTTTGTTGATCAGCCAGCTGGCAGATACCATGATGTTTGCATTCCTGGGGCTCGCTGGTCTTGTACCAAATCTATGGACTATTATTCTCTTTAGCTTGAGCGTGAAAGTAATCACCATCAGCCTGGCCACCCCTTGTGTGGTGCTGACTAGGTTCAGATAGATATGGGAAAAAGTGGTAAAATAAAAGGCCTCCACAAACCACTAATTTGGAAGGCCTTTTTATGCAGCAATATAAACTGCACAAGAAATTTGTCTTATATGGAAAATTG
>JAJYDS010000003.1 GCA_021777215.1 bacterium | reverse complement strand
TTCCCATTGATCAGTTGATAGTTCATATCGAGAAACACCGTGCTTCTTTATCATTCTCTGCCCTCAAAAATAGATTATTTTGGGGACTAAGAATATCAAATTTTCAAATGTCGATACAGCCTAGTTCTGTTAAGTTTTTAAAAAGGGCTGAAATTTAGGTATGATACATTGAAAATAATGGTGTGCCCGGCAGGATTCGAACCTGCGACCTACGGATTAGAAGTCCGTTGCTCTATCCAACTGAGCTACGGGCACATAACTAAAATAGGGAAAAACAAGAACTAGTTTAGTATACAGGTAAAACCGCACGAGCTCAACTTAGGCGCAAGCAAACTATCCCTGCTTTTTAGACTGTTTTTTCAGGAGCAACAAACAATGTACTAAACTCGGTTATAATTTCACGCAGCTGCGCATAGACATCGTCATTGATATCTTGTGATTTCAAAATCTCTTGGTAGCTATTTGGATACACTGATTTAACATAACTCACCAGTTGCATAATAAATGGCTGCACTTGAGAAAGCTCAAGCCGATCTAAATAATTTTCTTTCAATGCAAACAGGATGATCGACTGATCAACAAAGGTGTACGTCAAATATTGCGGCTGCTTTAATATCTCCACTACCCGTGCACCACGCGCCAAACGACGCTGAGAAAGCTCATCAAGCTCGGTGCCAAACTGGGCAAAATCAAGCAATTCATGATACTGAGCTAATTCAAGCCGCAGCGCCTTGGTCATCTTCTTAATTGCTTTTGTCTGCGCTGAACCACCCACGCGAGAAACAGACAAACCAACATTCACTGCTGGTCGAATACCCTGGTTGAATAATTTGGTATCAAGAAAAATTTGTCCATCGGTGATAGAAATCAAGTTGGTAGGAATATATGCGGTAATATCGTCGCTCTGAATTTGTACAATTGGCAAAGCCGTGATGGAACCGCCATTGGTCAATTTTCCTGCACGCTCAAGCAACCGCGCATGTAAATAAAAGACGTCGCCAGGATACGCTTCACGTCCAGGAGCCCGCCTCAACAACAGCGACATTTCACGAAATGCGATAGCGTGGTTACTCAAATCATCGTACACCACAAGCACATCGCGTCCTTGATCTCGGAAATACTCTGCAATAGTACAACCAACATAAGGAGCTAAGTATTGGTTTAATACCGCTTCGCTCGCATCAGCGGAGACAACAACGGTATATTCCATGGCGCCATTTTCTTCAAAGAGCGCAATGGTACGCGCTAAATTTGCTTGTCTCTGCCCGATAGTCACGTAAATGCAGATAACATTTTTGCCCTTTTGGTGCAAAATCGTATCATTAACCACTGCAGTTTTTCCGGTAAAGCGATTACCAATAACCAGCTCTCGTTGTCCTTTACCGATCGGTACCAATGCATCAATGGCCATAATACCCGTCTCAAGAGATTCATTCACCGGACTTCGCTCAATAATACCCGGCACCGCCGCCTCAACCGGTCTAAACTCAGCGGCTTTTAACTCACCCAACCGATCGATCGGCTTACCAGAAGCATCAACAACACGACCAAGCAAGGCTTGACCTACCGGCACTTTAAAAACGCCCCCCGTACGCTTGGCAACTTCTAATTCAGCTACGGCAATGGTGTTATACAGCAAAAAGATAGAAGCATAATCTTCTTCTAAATTAAGGATTACCCCCTTATTACCCCCTTCAAATTCAACAAGTTCTCCATAGACGGCATTGGTCAGCCCGTGCACTTTACAAATATTGTCACCCACCTGCACCACAATACCAATCTCTTCTAACTTCTCCTGGGGCAGACTTCGCAACGACTTTTCAAATAAGGCCACCAGATCGGTACTTTTAATTTCCATGCGACTCCTTACCTACCAGAACTTGTTATCAATTTCAATTGTTTGTGTATCGAATATTCCCACAACAGCCTATCGCTGTGCAAGCGAATACCCGCTATCAAACGCGGCTCTTTCACATACTCATAAAAGATAGTTTCATGCGTCATACGTGCAAGAAAATCTACCAAAACAACACAATCATCCGCAGTAAGCTCATGTGAACTTTCGATAAAAAAATAAGATATAGCATGCCGCTCAGCATAAAGCTGACACAAAAAACGTGCAACCGCAGGTAACAAAAACAAACGATGCTGCCGCATGAGTACGCGCACCAAAAGCATCAATTGTACACGAGCACCAAAAGGCGCCATAAGATGCTCTAAAAAAATTTCTTTCACTTGATCATTTTCAACGGGCGAACGTAAGAAAAAAAGCTCCGCACGGTGTTGCCTCAAAAAAAGTTCAAGCACGCACGCTTTTTTAAAATCATCACGGGTAAAAGCATCGCCCGCTATATTCAAAAATGCTTGCGCATATTTTTTTGCCACAATTGACGCGTATTCACTCATCGGGCACTCTTTTTAATAAAGGCCATAATATCGTGCACATATGCCTGCCCCGCATTTTTGCGTGCAAATTCTTCCGTTAGCGTCTTTTGCGCTTGCCTTCGTGCCTGCGCAAACACCTGATAAGCGATCATATCAGCCGCCAAATGTTCCTGCTGCAAAGCATTTTTATGTGCAAGCTCTTGCACCAATCGCTGTTTTTCAGCCTCTCTATTGGCAACCACAACCTCAAAACGTTCCCGCCAATGGCGCACATGCTCTTTCAAGCGCTGGACAACCAATTCCTGTTCACGCGCCTTTGCAAGAGCAAGCACTCGTTCACGCTCAAGAGCTAATGACGATTCGTAAAGATTTTTTTTTTGCTGTTCCTGTTCTCGCATTTGATCTTTGAGGCTATCAAGTGCATAGCGCTTAAAAAGATACCCGCACAAACCAAAAACTATCGCGGAATTAAGTACACGAAAAAAAATGTTTAATACGTTAAACTCAGCGGACATGGTTCACCGCAGAGACTAAGGCTTGAGCCACCGATGCTTCAAGCTGACGTTCATGCGCCAGATCAAGCTTAGGAGCCGCAAGCATAGGCTTGATTTGCTTAAAAACAAAAAGATCTGTTGTCTGCACAAGAGGAAGCTGCAAGAAAAGTTCCTGACGCGAAGCGGCCCACAAATCTACCAAGCGTTTTTCAGCATGTTGCATATCCATGCGACATACACGCATCTGATCCTGTAGGGCTTTCTCTTTTTTCCGCTCACGCAATACAATCACCACCGCAGGGGTAAAAAAAAGCTTCTTTAATGCGATATAGGCGAAAGAAAAATGTATCGCCTGGACTATAATAGTCGCGTTAATGTCCATTGACATAGTCATCTGTCCTGGATTAACAGCATTCTAAAAAACAATTTGTATATCTTTAGCCAGCCTTAACGATAAGCAATATGGCAATGATCAATGCATAAATTGCGGCCGTCTCTACCAAACCCATAGCAATCATCATTGCCGTTTGGATTTTGCCTGCGCTTTCTGGATATTTTCCGATATTTTCGCACGCCTTACTACCAACAAGACCTTGACCCAAGGCAGGTCCTATAGTGCCTATTCCCATAGCAAATGCTGCTCCTAAAAAGGCAGCAACTTTAGCGTAGCTTTCGATTTCCATGCGTGTCCTTTTTGAAAAAAACCCGTATTTCTCGCCCTATTTCTCTCACTGTATCACGATCTTTTGGTAGAAACAACTATCTTTCTTTAAAAAAAAGAAAGAATGGCTAGGTCGGGTAAAACTTTAACCGGTCTTGTTTTCCTCATGTTAAGGGAAAACAAGACCGGTTGTTCGACAACTCTTATTTTTTATCCCAGTCAGTCAAAAACAGTTACAAAGATGCACGGACATCAGACTCTCTTTTAGATTCAGCACAATACTGCACGCCAAAAAATTCAACAATCTTAGCCATGTGACTTGCTTGCACTTGCTCATCATGCTCAAAATCAGCATTGCAATCGAGCACTAATACTGGCGTCTGCGTGACATATGGCGCCACATCTTCTTTCTTTATAAGCCAATCTTCGTGCTTTTTATGCAATAATTCCAAATATGAGAGAGGAACTGAGGACTCTTCTGACCTATTCCTTTTAAGCAGGCGCTGGAAACAGACCATCGGGTCGGTACGCAAATAAATGAAGCCTTGAGGCCTAATAGCATAGTTATCAACCAACCAGTCAAACCATTCTTGATACAGCTTCCATTCCAGCAGCGACATGGTGCCCAGCTCAAAACAATTTTTAGCAAAACAATAGCGATCCGAATACACTGATCGTTCAAGCACCTGCGCATCAAAGGAGTTCTTTTTTGCCGCTTCTAGTTGCTCAAGCACCCGCGTAATGAAGGCATAAGACTGGAACGTATATGCCCACCGTGTCGTGTCAGCATAAAATTTTTCAAGCAAATTCTCAGTACCGCCTACCTTTTGCCATTTTTCGCAGGGCTCAAAAACTGGCTGTACCGCCAGACGTTCTTGAACAATTTTTAAAAATGTCGATTTACCTGCACCAATATTCCCCTCCAGAATGAAACATTTTTGCGCAGGGGTGGCCAGATTTTTATCATGCTTTGCTGCGAGCATAATACTCCTTTAGGTAACAGACAAGTTTTCATTTTTTACACAGACCTCGTACTAGAATATCGCGACTGAAAGAAAAAATCGAATCGCCACTTTATCCCCTAGTAATGGCTCTTTTAAGGGGGATATTTGTGTTACAGAACAAAATAGCGTATACTTACCGCGCACCATCTTTCACATGCTCGATCTATGAGATTTTTTAGAGATACCGGCTCCAGCTACCGTAAAAAATAAATAAAAAAACGATGGCACACATGACACGTCTTACTGACGCAAGCGCCAAAAGTATCGTCCTCAACGCAGCGCAGAAACGAGAAAAACTGCAAACACATACGAGGTATTAAATCAAAAAAAAGAATCTCTAAAAGCAAAGGTGACGGAGAAAACTCTTGAAATCAAAAAAGGCCTCCCTTTACACTGAAAAACATTGAGGAATAAACCCTCAAAAAGCCACAAACAAAGAATTCATGGATGTACCCTTTAAAAAGGCTCCGCACGAATAACGGATGGTTGAGATATACCAAAAAGCAATAAAAAATAGAGTAATACTATTCATGGGGTTACGCCTTTCAGGTATGAATAGACCTTCGCACCAAAAAAAGAATTGGAATTATGAACAGAAGAAAAATATATTTTTCAGTCTGGTTGTTAGTTTTTTTAGGCATCAGTTCTTTTTCATCAATCATCTTAGGTAAACGCCATCACGCACGGCAATCAGAGCAAAAAAGCGCAGCGCTCAATCTTGAGCAAAGCGATGAATTAGAATTGTTTGGCACCGAAGAGGAGCTAGACCCTCTTGATGATCCAAATATCACTAAATACGTCCAACACAAAACATTCAAAGCACCCACACAAAAATGCTCAGCGCAAGATATTTTAAATACGATTGTGCCTTTAGGAATGAGCGACTTGCTGGAACAAAATATTTTTTGTCACACAAATCCTCTTAACAATCGCAACCTAGATGATGAACCACTCTTTTTACCGCACGTCTTTCAGTATCCTCAAGACCTCACGGTAAGCACCTGTATTTTTTGGAATCAAACCGATAAAATGAATTTCACCAGCTCGAGCAACTCTTTTGATTGTTATTTAGCCCTCACTAATCCAATGTTGCTCAGCAAACTTCCTCCTATTGAAGCATTGTTAAAAGGGTTTGATCTTGCCCGCATCCTCACGCTTTTTGGTACGGCACATGTGGAGGAGCGACGCGTAGGAACTTCATTACAAGCAGTCTGGCAATCACCGTTTGGTGACTTGCGTGCTTTTTTACCAATTTACTATTTCGAACGCAACTTCAATATGACTGAATCAGTAAAAGCTGAATTAGCAGCGCTCACCTTTGAGCCCAGTCCGGGAGAACAAGAGCGGTTTAAAAAAGAACACTTAATTAGTGACAACCTTGGTATTGGCGACCTGCGACTTGAATGGCTCCTGCCTCTGGTCGACCGTGAAACCTATGCACTCAAAACAGGAATCTACACGACACTGCCAACTTCATGGGCTTTTGCAAAAAACATTAAGGGTTCTTCATATTGTTCTGATGCACCGCGCCCAAAGGTTAATCTAGAAGCGCTCTGCCAGAACCGGGATCTTAAAAATATAACCGATGCACTCTTTTACAGCCTTGACCATCTCGCAGCAAATTTAATTGATGCGAAAGCAAACACACAACAACGCCACTTCAGTATTGCCGGCATGGTGCAAACCAAGGCGAGCCTTAATTCACTCATTCATCGCCCCTGGGCAGAACACTTTTCATTACACAATCGCACCTCGCTCGAATATTTTACCCCTGGATGGGAAAAACGATTTTATGTTTTGAGGGCGGACTGCGCAGAATTTGCTCGTTTTGATAAATATAAAAATGGCCAAGGAGGCCCTGAAACGGCTCCAGAAGATTTGGCTTTCCTAGAAAACAGACTCGTTGATGTCATCTACCCGTATGTATTTGACACACTCGTGAAACCAAATTTTGTCTTCTGGTGGGATGCTAAGGCGCAATACGAATACGCTAATATGGGTGGCTTTTTAGGCGTTGATTTCTGGCTCAAAGGCAAAGAACAATTTGGTTCGATTCGAGCTTTACCGAATGTCTACAAGAGTCTTGAAATTGAAAAGGCCCGCAAGCCTCTGGCGTATCAAATGAAAGTGCTCGGCTCACTCTTTTATAAAATGGAACAACCAAACTATGAATGCATCATTTCATTCAATGCTGATAAGGCATTTTTGCATTCGGGAATAGGCAAGGATTACAACTTGGTTCTCCAATTTGAAACAAGCTTTTAACCATCAAACAGACACTAAACCCAAGAAAGAATAGAGTATGAATACATCATTCAAACAGTTTAGTAATACGATGAACACAAAAATCATGCTCATCCTGAGCATCATCCTAATAGGCACATCGACTCGTCTGCACAGCGAACCAATACACCACGAACAACAAGCGATACAATTGGGATCCTCTTTTTTACAACTGGTCGATGGACAGCCTTTTGGTATCACCGCTGACCGATTCGTCTACTTACTCCAACTGCGCCTGGGGCTCAAACAAATCTTTTACGGTAGCCCTACCGCAGAAAAAATGTTCCCCTACAAGGACAAAAAATATACCTTAAAAGAGATGGCCCTCATTGAAATCAAAGAGGAAAAACTCTATAAAGAACTCTGCTCACAGCACGCAGACTTTGAACAACAAGAATGGCAAGAGATTGAGGCTCGTCATGCAGAGCAATTAACCGCGTTGCGTGATAACTTAGCCAAAGCAAGCGTCGATATCGCTGATTATTTATTACCCTTTTTGCGCTACATTCAGCCAATCAAAAAGCAGATACTACCACTTATGAGCGAATCCTGTGAAAAACGAGGTCGCCCTGAAAGCCTTTTGCCCATCTGCGTAGGTATGCCTGATGAGACAGAAGCTACCTATTTCAAACAAACTATAACCTCGTACAAACAATTGGGACTTTTTTGCATCGACCTTATTCACTTTTTAACCGACATGATTTACAGCTGTCCAAAAGCGCGCGCCCAGTTTGAACAACAGCGAAAGACAGATGTAACAACTCAAAGCATTATTGATAGTACAGCTGAATAGATCGTTTCATAGATAAAGTCTCTTTAAATTTTAAGCGTATCCTAGGTTCTAAGGAATAACCCTTCGATACAATTCTTCGCTTTAGCTCAAAATCACTCAGGGCAATAGGGGAATTAGATCTTACCTGAGTACGCTACTTCAATAACACATATTTTTAAACAAAATGATCGTCGCAGATAAAAACTCAACAGAACCTAGGTTCTGTTAGCACTATCATAGGCAAGCAGCTGGGCAACCGTCACAAAACGATAACCTTGGTTTTTTAGGTGTAAAATAATCTCCTCTGTTGCCTGTAGCGTTTGCGATCGATCACCACCACCATCATGCAATAAAATAATCGATCCTGGACGCACTGCTTTACACGCCCCTCCCGTGATTTGTGCTACACCCGGATTGTCCCAATCCCATGTAATAACGTCAAAAAGTGCATGTATCTTATGCAAAGAACGCAGGAGACTGGAAAGCACTATTCCTTTACATCCATAAGGTGCCCTAAAATAAATTTCATGCATATACCCTAATTCATGCAACAATGCATCGGTCTTTTCTATTTCTTCTCGCACAGATACTACTGATTTACCCACTAAAATCGTATGCGACCACGAATGATTTCCCACCTGGTGTCCCGATTGCCAAATCCGCTGCGCAAGAGCAGGATGTTTAGCCACCCGAGAACCCACCAAAAAGAATGTTGCCGGCACTTCATGCCGTGCAAGCAGAGCAAGCAGCTTTGGCGTCCAGTCTGCTGATGGCCCATCGTCAAAAGTCAGCGCTACCACTTTTTCTTGTGTAGAAATCCGCCGCACTGAACGCCCAATCAGTTGGGGAGATAAGGGAGTAATAAGCCAACCGGAACATACGATAACCGTAGCCGCCACAAGCCATGCAATCATAAATACCTCTTTTGCATTTAAAACTCAGCAGGCATGTTCATGAAAAATGTGTACCATCACTATGAAAATCTTCGCTCTTTTGAATGTTAGTGTAGCAAGCACCACGCCCATAACTCAATAGAAAGCACACTCGGTTAAAGTCAGCAAAAATCCTTGATAAAGCGGGTACGCTTGGGGATTTTTTTATGGTTTTGAGGTACGCTGTATATAAAATCGAGTCACAAAAAAGTTATGTAACACGTACGGCGTATCCACTCATGAACCTTTCTGATGAAATTGTAGGCATAGTCGATCATTTTATCTTCCAAAGCCTGGATACCGGGTTTTGCGTTTTTGTGCTGCATCAAAAGGGCGATCAAAAGACCATTGTACGAGGCACAACGCCAAACATTAATGCCGGTCAACAGGTCACACTCAAGGGTGCCTGGGTTATGCATCCCAAATTTGGCAAACAATTTGAGGCGCACCAATGTACCGCGGCAATTCCTAATACCGTTCTTGGCCTTAAAAAATATCTTGGTTCGGGGCTCATCAAAGGAATCGGCCCAACCTATGCCGAAAAATTGGTTAACCGTTTTGGTCTTGAAGTTCTTGAAGTTATCGATAAAAAACCACACCTGCTCAAACAAGTAGATGGCATTGGCAAAAAACGAGCAGAAACCATTACCGCTGCTTGGCAAGATCAAAAAGAAATTGCCAGTATTATGGTTTTTCTCCAGGACAAAGGCATTTCAACCACGCATGCAACGAAAATTTATAAAAAATACAACCAAGAATCACTCAAAGTACTGCAAGAAAATCCCTATCGCCTGGCGGAAGAAATTTGGGGCATCGGCTTTAAAACTGCCGATCAGATTGCACAAAAACTGGGCTTTGATGCTCATTCAGTCCAGCGAGCTCGCGCAGGCCTCTTGTTTGCCATAACCAACGCCGTCGGCTCCGAGGGACATCTCTATTTGGAACTGCAGGATCTCAAAAAAAGAACAATCGCACTCCTTGAACTCGAAGAATCTCTGGCTGCTCCCCTGCTCACGCAAGCACTCCATGAACTCTATCAGGCAGAAAAAATAGCCCTTATTTCACCCGATCCAGCAAGCCAGATGCATTATGTTACCCTCAAACAATATTATTTTTCAGAAAAAGGACTCAGCGCCAAGTTGCGCGCACTTAGGGACTATCCATCCCCCCGGCAACTGGACATCGATACCATCTACGCAGCACTGCGTGCACCTACGCCCAATGAAATTGTGCTTAATGAAGATCAACAACGGGGCATCATGGCGTGCCTGCAAAATAAAGTGACTGTCATCACCGGCGGCCCAGGGACGGGAAAAACAACGCTGATAAAAAAGTTACTCACCATCTTGGAAAAAGAGCACCTACGCTATAACCTCGCTGCCCCAACCGGGCGGGCAGCCCAGCGCATTACCGAAGGAACTGGCCGCCTGGCTATGACCCTTCATCGATTGCTTGGCTTTGACCCGGCAAACTTCGCCTTTGTGCACAATGAAAAAAATGCTCTATCGCTCGATTATCTCATTGTTGATGAAGCATCTATGATCGATGTTTTCCTGGCGCTCGCGGTAGTCAAAGCGCTTCCACTGCCCGCGCATGTCGTTTTTATTGGCGATGTTGATCAGCTCCCCTCTGTCGGCGCCGGCGCGGTGCTCAATGATCTGATTGCAAGCGGTACGATTGCCAGCGTTCGATTAACTGAAATTTTCCGCCAGGCACAAGACAGCCTCATTATTGTTAATGCTCACCGGGTTAATCGCGGGGAATTCCCTACCACAAGCGTACCTGACTCTAAAAGAGATTTTATCTATATCAGAGAACTAGAGCCAGAAAAAGTGCCTGATCACCTACGTACTATTTTTAAGCAAACACTGGCAAAAAACCATATACAGCCGTCTGATGCTATCGTGCTCGTGCCTATGAATCGGGGCAGCGTTGGCACACAAAAAATAAATTACGATTTACAAAATCTTCTTAACCCCGGCACCAGCGAAAAACAGGTTGCCCAGGCAGGATCTATTTTCAAAATTAATGACCGAGTGATGCAGTTACGCAATAACTATGATAAACAAGTTTTTAATGGCGACATTGGAACCATTGAGGGTATTAATCTGGTAGACCGAATGCTGCAAGTCAGCTTTGGTAATCGCATAGTCCCCTATGATTTTGGAGAACTGGATGAGCTAGTGCTTGCCTATGCCATCACTATTCACAAAAGCCAGGGATCTGAGTATAGCGCAGTCATAATCCCTCTCTTCACGCAACACTTCACCCTTTTACAACGCAATCTTATTTATACAGCAATTACACGGGCAAAAAAACTGTGTATACTGATAGGACAACCAAAGGCGATTGCCATTGCGGTAAAAAATAATAAAGGAATTACGCGCAAAACTTTTTTGAAAGAATTTTTAACCACTGACTTGCAATGTCGATAAGAGATTGACACACAAGAAAAAAGAAGCATTACTTAAACGAGATTGGGGCAATGTATGCCAACGAGCAAAAAAGAAATTTTTAAATGGCGATCGGGAAAATATTGTCTCCCGAAAAAAATATCGGCAGAGAAAAGCTGTCTCGCGGAAAAGGTATCTTTCCCAAAAATAATATCTTTCTATAAAAGCAGTACCTTTTTCCTGTTTGCATCTCTGATAGTATCAATTGGCACCACTCACGCCTACACACAACCAGAAAAAAAATGTGTCATCATGCTCGATCCGGCTGGCGATGAAAGTCATACCGGGCGCGTGATTGAAAATACTTTTGAACGAGGACTTACTCTCCAATACGCACAGGCGCTGCAAGAGGAGTTAGAAAAACGCATACCAGATTGCACGGCAATCCTCGCCCGAACTGCCGGGCAAGCAACGGTAGCACTCCAGCATGCAACACTGGCAAATCGTATGAAAACAGATCTCTATCTCAGCATCCACTTTTTTCAAGAAACGGGAGTTAAACCAACCGTCTCCCTGTATCAATTCTCCTATAATGACGACCAATTGGCGCTGCCGGCCACCCTCGCTTTTTATCCCTATGACCAGGCGCATCGTATGCACAGCACACAAACCAGTGCCTGGATTGGTATACTCAAGGCAAAGCTTGCTGCCGAAAGTTGTAAAAAAGGGTGCGAGGTAAAAGGTGCTTTTAAAATACCTTTTGCCCCTCTTATAGGTATTATAGCGCCTGCCATTGGTATTGAAGCGGGGTTAATTCATGGAACAGATTGGCACCTCCTTATAGAACCAATCGTTCAAAGCATAATAACCTTCAAGGGGAACCAATGAGTAACAAGCCGATACGCTCACATCTTTTAATTATTCTCGCGAGCACCTGCATCCTAGGAGGCGCACTTTTTTATGCTATTCATCAGGAATGGCTCTTCTTTTTCTGTCCCCATACCTCATGCATAAAGAGCCAAAAAAGCGCCGCAGACAATGGAGAAAGTTTCTCAGTTGCCGCGCGTAAAAAAGCGGTATTACTCTTTTGGCGACATGATCGCTGGACAAAGGAACAACAAGACCTCGTTTGGCCAGCAGATAAAGCACAGGCGATCACCTATTTGCTCAATAGTTGGTTTACCTTGCTGGCTGAGGAACAGATAACAGAACAAAAAGTCACCGTACAAACGGTACTTTTGGCCAATAACGGTACCCAAGCATTGATATCGTTTGATCGCAATCCGTTTGCTAAAGAAAGCTCTACTTTTGACAAATGGCTTTTTCTGGAAGGCCTGCTTAAAACGATCCGCGAAAATGAAGTTCCCCTAGAAACAGTTGTCTTTTTAGTACGTCATCAGCCATTACGCGATTACCAACTCGATTTTACGAATCCATGGCCCATCGGTGGCTTTTTTGAACATCAACAGTAAATCTATCTCTTGATTTTTCTGACTCCTCCTTGGTATAGAGATACAAGATAACGTATGTTACCATTGCGCAAAATAATCTTGCCCAGAAGGCCTGCCTGTTTTTAGCCCTAGTACTAAAAAAATCAGGTATCGAATGGGCAGCTGGATTAGAACGCTCTATGTAAAAAAAAGGAGATCTCATGTTCACTATACTGCAAGCCTTATCTGATAAACAAAAGGGCATTTTACTTATCGTGATTGGCTCAATTCTTTTTTTTCATACCTTGGGAATTCTTCAAGCAGGACTCAATTACATCATTATCATCGGTTCTTTACTTATGATCATTTATGGCTTTATGTTGGTAAATATTCATAAAAAAGTACTGGCATATATCCAAAAAAGAAAATACCCTCAGTAAATTATAAAATTCACACCGCCAATAAAGTCATTGCCCCCAGAAAAACCACCGAATAAAAAAGAAGCCCGCCTTGTTAGAGCGAGCTTCTTTTTTACAAAAAATTATTTTTCGTTATCTCTTTCTAATATGTGCTTTTACATCACCAGCGATAAGCTCTCTTAAAACCATAGGCCCAACAAGATTAAGTCCTTTATAGGCAAACCAGGTCATATTGTTTACTGTTTTTGCTACAAGTTGGGCGTTAGAGCCAGCTTTATGCGCAGCAGGATCGCAAGGCAAAGAATCTTCTGTTAAACCCGTAGCAGCACTAAAACTTTTTTTGAGCACTTCCCAGAGCGCCACTGCGCCCACAGCTTCAATAAATTTATGTTGACGGCTATGAGGAAGAACATTCAATTCTCTGGCCATCAGATAAGGCAATGCTACTTGGACCCCTTTGGGTGCAGCAATTTTTGAATAGGCAACACAATGCTTGATAAACTCTTCTGTTTCTCTTTGTAACCGTTCCTCATCTTTTGGTGCAGCCAGCACACATGCTGAGCATGCAATACCACAACTCAACAGTAAAAATTGTTTTTTATTCAACACCATAATATCCCTCATTGGCTGTATATCCTCATGCACTTCCTTCAGAGCGCACCATTACGCTCTCACCGCAAGAAAGTTACAACCTCACCAACACCCTACTTTTTTATCTAAACGCGCAACGCATATAGGGTACGCGCACCTATTCAACTGTCAAGAATAGGAGCCGCTAGAAAACAAAGAACACCTATGCAAAAATTTTTCTACTCTAAGCCATTTTTTTTAGAAGCGCTCTGATCAACAATCGAAACAACCACCGACGCAAGCTTAATTCCTTCTTGTTGCAATGTCTTGACGAGCGCTATTCGTACATCACTGGCTATTTCAAGAAGCGCGAGCGTATTAACGCTGCTCACATAACCGCGTAACACAAACTGATACCCATAATCACCAAAGCCATCCAACCGCACGACCGGTTTAGGACTTTTGAGTACCAAAGGATGAGAAGCCACCACACCCTCCATAATTTTTTTTATCTTTGCTGGATCAGTCTCATCATAGGAGATAGAAATGGTAATATCATCAAAGGCAGTAAAATCACGCGCATAATTCCAGTTGTAGATCGGTCTTCCAAGAATATATGAATTTGGGACGATAATTGGCGTGCTATTTTTTCTGACTACAATAATTGATTTTGGAGTAATCTTACGCACTACCCCAATAGTATGCTCATCAAGTTTGACATAATCGCCTATTTTTACCGGACGCTGTATCAAGATAATAAAGTAGGCAATAAAATCTACTGCTGAATCTTTAGCCATATAACCTATGCCCACAAGCAATACTGCGTACAGATAGGTAATCATACCGACAAGGCCAACACTTTGAAAACCAAGAAAAATAGCAAGAGCTATAATGATATAACGCATTGCACTAGAAATAGCGTGCTGCAAACCCGAGTCAACAGGTACCAAATCAAAAATTTTCTGTAAGACAAAGCGATTAAAAGCAAGAGCAGTCAAAAAACCACCAAAAATAAAAAACACAACCTGCATAAGAGCATGCGCTGAGATAGGCGTATCTGTCCCCCGTGCAATGATGGGTTCAGTCAACCAAAAACGAATATCAGCAGCGGCAATAGCCCATCCCCAAATTTGTGCGGCAATAAGAAGGCCCACAATGCCCAACACGATAAAAGAAAAAATGATAATAAGCCCAAACCAACTCTTTGCGTAGAAAAAACGTTCACGCGCCGCTTCATCTTCTTGCTGAGAGAAAAAGAGACGCGAAGCAACGCGCTTAATCAGCGCATGAGCCCAAATAAGCAATCTAATTAAGATAGCGGTATAGACCAACTGCGAAAGCACATGCAACACAAGCTTACCATAGCCAACATACGGATTGCTCATAACAATAATAGCAATGACGCATGCTAAAATCAGATAATAAAAACGATTAACTTGTTCTTTAATCCATAACCATCCTTCTGGACGCATAGGAATAATGCTGAGAATCTGCTCTTTTGAAATTAAAAAAATGAGCGAGATCTGAAAAATAATAAAATTAATCGCAAGCAAAATATCAGGCAACTCTGATTTAGGATATTTTGCCAAAATAAATGCCTGCCTGAAAAAGGCTATTATAACCGTTGCATACAGCAAGACCGAAGCAAGCGTCAATACACGCCCTTGGAAATCAGCACCTACAAACACATACTCATATTTCACATTAAATGTTTTCATATGTGCAATAAAACGATTGCTCAAATAGAGCAGATAGGGAATAGAAAAGAGATAAAAAACAATATACAAATACGGGTCAGGAATTGGATAAAGAGCCAGAATAAAAAATAAAGTGACCCAGAGGGCAAGACGCATAAAATAATGAACAGCAAAAGAAAAAAGCATTGCCCAGAAAAAAAAGAATGCCAGCCAACCCTCATGCTTTTTCCCTATAATAAAGAGCCAGCGCGTGATAAAGGGCAGTAACAAGCGAGAAATAATAAGCACAAATAGTAAGAATCCCAAGCCAATGATGAAATCAAGTAAATCAGCGTGGCGCATGCTTACTTTAATTGTATGCCACAATGCTGCACATGAAAATTGTGCAAAATAAAGACGTACATCAGCAGCAAAAAGCTCAATATCAGCAATACTATTTTTTATGCCGGCCCAGGATACTGCATAGGATGGCCGCGACCAAATGGTATTCGATTCAAGTTCAGCAACAATAAACCGCAAATGACCTATAGATTTTTGTAAAATGCTGATACTCTCCACATACGATTTACTAATACTTTCAAGTAATTCAGTTTGATTAACCGTATACTCACGCGCACGGTCAAGCTGCGCCAAACAGGTCAAAAACTCTTTCGCATGGTCCCTGAACAGCGTATCTTTTTGCGTCTGCAGATCATCTCGGCGCTTTTTGATGCGTTCAAGCACTTGATTGGTTAGACGTATAGCAGTTGCATCATCTTCATCTTTTTTAGTCTGATATGTTTTAAGCATCGCTTCTAGTGCAGTCTTTTTTTCACCATACTGTTTTGAGGCCTCGGCGATTTCTTCATGAGAGCCAAAGCGTCGTATGGCAAGCTTATAATAGGTCTCTTTGATATCGACCAACTGCTGAAAATACTCTACTTTTTCGCGCTCTAAATCTATAGAACGCTCAATACGTCTTTCTTGAGTGGTAAGTAAAAGAACCTGCGTACTCACTACCCCTGTTGCACACAAGCCAACATATGATGCATAGGTCTTTTTTTGCTCATAACGCCACTCCTGCAACTCAGCATCAAGAGGAATACTGTACCGCTTGCTCAAAGTTTTCAAGCGCGCTTCTTTTTCAACACGCAGTTTTTTCACCCGCTCAAGTTCTTCGCTATAGCGCGTCTTGATCGTTAAAAATTCTTGTTGTTTTTTTTCAACTTCTTCTTTGGCATTCTCAATTTGCTCGGCAGTTACCACAATAGATGGTTTCACTGTGCGCAATGTTGCTTCTAATCCATCTAATCTATTTTTTTCGATAAATACTTCGTTGTCGGTTAACGCAACTTCCTGCTGCTTTTCTTGCAATTGAGCCAAAGCAAGCTCTTTGGCAAGCAATGCACTATCAAGGGAAAGCGCAAGCAACTCATTATATTGTCCATTGGTAAGCCCAGGCACACTCTTTAATTCCCCTTTATGCAAAGCCTCACGCTCTTGCGCTTTTTGCGCATACTCTTGCTCCTTTGAATCAGCTACCTGCTTGGCACTTTTGAGTTCTTTGGCAAGAGCTTCTTTTTTCTTTTTGAGCTGCTCGGTACGTGCCCGTTCATCTTCAACCTTCTGCTCTAACTCCTCAAGTCCTTCAAAACTACCAAACTGAGTGAGTTGCTTAATATCTTTTTTTGCGGAACTTTCGGTCAAATACTGATCCAACAAAGCGATGTGCGCCGTAATTGTTCTGAGCATACCGTCATATGCGCGCTGTATATCAGACACCATACCGGTTTTTTTACTCAAAAGTTCCTGCTTTTTAAGTAGAAAGGTATTCGTAGGCGCCTGCGCAATGCGCTGCTTTACTTCGACTAATTTATTTTTAGCGTCCTCACCCTCAGAAGATAATTTCTTGCCACGCTCTTTAAATTTCTTTTCTAGTTCAGTTTTTTCTGTTTTTAGTGCTTCACGTTGCTCTAAGCGCGCTTGCTCGACACTTTTTATCATGGTAGGAGTCAAGGTTTTGCTTGCCTCGCTAATAATATCGGCAGCATATACTCGACTAAAAAGAAATAAAACAACCAGACCCAGCACAATACGCTTAAGCATACTCATTAACCCTTTTTTCATACGCCCCTGCTTTGAGTTAAAAAATGAACCGTTTTAAAATGCGCGCTATACGGATGCGATAACACACACCCGAGTAGCCACGCATCAAGCTCCTCTTGCCTAAAACCTAAATCTACGTTCTGAGCAAGCATCCTGTCAATAGCACAGAAAGAGATCTTCAAAATACGTGCCGGATCATACGCAAACTCATCTGGATATATACCGAGCACCGCAAAAAATTTACATAAAAAAAGCTTTTGCTGCTGTGTATTTAAACGAGCAATCTCGGGATTATAGAGCCAAGAGAGAAGATCAAAAAGAGAACGCGAGGGGCTGGCCAAGGGAAGGAAATGATAACACAATTCCATAATATGATGAAAAAAAAGAAGATCAGACACTAATAAGGGAACCGGGATGGCCAACACTTCTGTCGCATACAAAAATTCAGTTTTGCTGTCACAGCGCACAAAATACGAAAGGAGCATGCCATGATTGATAACAGTACGGTCAGGAACACAGATACATTTGCCATGCTCCTGATCAAAGAGCACTACTTTATTGCGCCTTGGCGCAAGCGATGCTATGACAATTCCTATTCGTTTGCTCATCTGTGCCCTCAATTAAACATTGATAAGTCACTAATTCGCCAAAGAGCCAAGACTTTATTATCCCACCCTTCTTCTATCATGTGTAAGGGCTGCTGCTAAAAAACCAATATAATTTACACAAGAATATACGATATACTCCTGCTCACGCTCACCACTTCTTTTAAGTAAAAATCTTTTTTTTGACATCATTAACTATAAATTTACGCCTATAAAAGTCCACACTAAATTCTTGCTTTTAGCATCGCAAGCTGGACATAGTGATAAAGCACCCGCCCCGAAACAAAAAGTTTTTATCAAGAGATGGGAAAATCTGTATGAAAAAAAATAGCTGTACCGAAACTAAGCCAACTCTTTTGCTCGCTATCGGTATTCTTTGCTTGGCAGCAGAAATACCCGCAACTTTCTGTACAGAATATAGTGGCGAAAAAACAGAAACCTCATCTCAAAAGACCAGCACCCCTCGTCTAACCATTCTGTTCGTAATTGATCAGGGCGCCTATAGTTATCTGCAAAATGTGCGCCCTTATTTTACGGGTGGGCTCAAGTATCTTATTGATGAAGGAGTCAATTACACGAATGCCTATTGGCCCCATGCAACACCAGTCACCGCTGTGGGCCACGCAGGGCTCAGCACCGGCACCTTCGCCCGGTATCATGGTATTGTAGGTAATTCCTGGTATACCAATGACAAAACGTTATACGCGGATAATGCACCAGAACTCTCGGCACAAAACATCATGGTTGATGGCCTGAGTGATCAGTTTATGCTTGCAGCAAAGCCGCTGCAACGGCGCCATGCCTACGCACTTTCAAGTAAAGCTCGTGCGGCTATCATGCTCGCAGGCAAAGGTGGCAAAGCGTTGTGGTTTAATTATAAAGAAGGAGCATTCTGTTCAAGTAAGGCGTATTTTGAGCAGCTCCCCATTTGGGCGACTGAGTTTAATGAGAAAAAAAACATACAAGCAGTACCGAGCATTACTTGGCAATTAATCTATCCTGAAAAAAGCCCCGCCTATGCAATCGCGGGGGCAACTGATTATACGTACAGCTCTGGCACTACGCTCATTGATCAAACACTCACTATTGACCACACACAAAAAATACCCTATGAAATTCTGTACAAAAATCCTTACGCCAACAAACTCCTACTGGAACTTGGCCAGCAGTGCATCAATGGCATTATGACCACCGATGAGGATCATCTGCTGCTTTGGATATCACTCAGCAGTCTCGATGCGGTCGCACACGAATTCGGCCCCAATAGCCGCGAAGCACTTGATGTACTCTATCATCTTGATAAAGACCTAGAAGAATTTTTCAAAGCAGTCTGGCGCAAAATAGATAAAAACCAAACGCTGGTTGCCCTCACCGCAGATCATGGCGTGATGCCCATACTGGAAAAAATACACGAAAAGGGATTTCAGGCCACCTATCGCATAACCCCTAAATCATTAATAACTACCGTCAATGATGCGCTCGAAAAAAAATATGGGCTGGAGGATCTCATAATACACTATAAAAATTCTCAGCTCTTTTTTGATAACAGCATATTTACTACGCTTGAACCTAAAAAACAGAGTGCCGTTATTAAAACAATCAAACAGACGCTCAAGCACATACCCGGCATTAAATCAGTCTGGACAGCAAAAGAATTAGATGCTGTAGCCACCCCTGATACTGATGCATTTAAATTCAATTATGCACAACAACGGTATCAAGGACGCACGGGGCAGCTCTTTATTCAGCCACTGCCCTACACACTTATCAGTAAATGGCCGACAGGAACCGCACACAAGTCGCCCTATAATTATGATACGCACGTACCACTTATCATCTATCAGCCTGGACGTATAGAAAAGAAAGTGGTCACTAAAAAAGTATGGCCACTGTCTTTAGCGCCAACAGTGGCCGATATTCTTGAAATCCCCCGCCCTTCTGCGGCAACGGAGGATGTATTGCCCGGAATATTTAAGTGATGCCTATCGCCGAACATTTTCAGCAGCACACTTGGCTAACCATGCTTTGCGCAGCTCAGGCCAAAAGGTTTTATCTTCAGCCCAACGTTGCATAAAAATTGGACATGCACAATCATCAAACAGTTGATCTATAGATTCTTTGGGAAGCGTGTCTTGGCTAATCAGATAGGCACCATATACCGCAGTCATGGTTTCTTGGCAAAGCTCTACGCAACTCTTTTCACGATGAAGCTCGTACCCAGAACCTGGCTCATCTATCTCGGCCATCGTATTGAGTTTTTCAGTTAATGCAATACGTGTTCGAGCATCATCTTCCTGAACAGCAGGGAGAGAAATCCATGCAGATTCTACGCCAAGCACAACTTCCGCATTTTTTTTCTGATTGTCTACCGCAGGCTTCATACCCAACAGAGCCTCACCAGAAAACAGCAGACTTATGCCGAACGCTAAGATCGTTTTATTAAACATCGTAAGCCTTTTGTTAATTACGTTATTTTGAACTAAACCATTTATAGGCAAGAGCGCCTATGCTCGCCCCTACGACAGCACTACCCACACCTACAACATAAGGGCGTGATGTATGGACCGCACATGATGCTTCAAGTCGCTGCAAGTCAGCTGTTTTTGTGGCAATGCTTTCATCAAGATCGGTAACTGTTTTTACACAAAGCTCGTTCAATTCTTCTCGCTTTGCTGCAATATTTGTATCTAATTCTTCTAGCTTGACTGTTAGTGCTGCCACCTTGTTTTCTGCGGCATTACTCGAGCTCATACGCTCAATTAAAATACCGGCTTTCAGCTGGGCAAGCATCACCTCATGCAAGTTTATGTGAGGCAACAATAGGTCTTGAATCTCTTGCAAATCAGCCCGCTTAAGCACATCTCCATTGCTCATAGCTAAAACAGCAGTTTGAACAAAACCGTTTTGAGTAGAAACTTGCTGAGATACTAGTTCAGAAACTGCTATACTCGCTAAATCTGCTGTCGCAAACTTGCATTCTATTTTGTCAATATACGCTGAAAGATCTTCGTAACAATCTTTTGCCTCCTCAAAAAGCTCATCATCACTTTCAATAGTATCCGATTGAGCCTCCATTAAGGGTTTTCGATAAGCTTCTTCAGCGTGCAACAACTGAGCTCTCTGCTCAACAAGACTACTATAGGTCTTTTTTATTTCTACTAAGCAGACAGCAGACAAAGAGGCATCTTGGCTTGCTTGCACAGATACGAGCGCGCGACTCCTTTCTGGCTTGTCATCCATACCGCACATCATACCAACGGCCAAAAACGTACCCACACCGATCATACCATTCATCTTTTTCATCATCATATATCCTTTGATTCTATTCTGTATAAAACAACAACCTGACTCAAACCCACTCCCTACCGCCACCTATTTATCGCAAAAGTCTTAATGCCTTTCATTGCTATTCGTTGCTTGATCAGCAAGAATCGCATCACACAGCGGTACATACAGGGCATCAAGTTTCTGAAAAAGCCGTGTCTCTCTCACAAGACTTTCAAGTTCACTAAACCGCTCCTGACTCGATCGCAACAAATATGCTTGAATCAATTCGTTTTCTTTTTTCTCTTGCACATACTCACACTGATATAATGGCATAAGAATGCTCAAAATAACAGCCGCTGCTGGCCCAGTCGGCTTTCCTTCTTTACTCAATAAATCCTGCACATCGCGCGTATAAAATTTATACTGCAATGCCCTCTTTGCGTAGACTGCGTCAGAAAAATCAATAAAGCATACATTTTTCTGCTCTTTATTGTCACGCATAAGTCGCGCTAAAAAAAGAGTCTGCATTTGTCGTTCATCCTGACTTGCAGAATGCCCAGGCCGTTCAGCACCTTGCACAGTAACCGCAGAAAAAACACTAGAAGTTTCTACTGCCGGAACAGCAGCGCCGGTTTTACCCGGAGCCTCTTGCGGCTCCATTCCACAAGATAAAGAACCAAAACAAAAACTTAAGAGAGTCATGCGCATTGTTTGGCTTGCTCGCATTAATTACCTATAATCCTAGATTATCCAAAAATGCCTGCATGTTTGGTTCTCTGCCCAAAAAATCGCGAAGTAATTCCTCAGGATCCTGCGAACCGCCTTTGCTTAAAACCGTACTCGTCAAACGTTGGCCAACAGCAGGACTTTGCAAGCCCTCTTTTTTTACCGTAGCAAACAAATCAAGCGAAAAGACTTTTGACCACATATAGCTATAATATTTTGCCCCATAACTCATGAGATGACCAAACGAGGCATACATATGCTCTTCTGGATCAAAGGCCACATGGGTGCGCGCCCGTGATTGCTCACTAAGAATCTGATAGGGCTCTTTTTCTGCTCCTGCTTGATACATAGCAAAATCAAGCAGACTTAACTGCGCTTGACGTTGAATGAAAAATCCTGAATCAAATTTTTTGAGCGAAATAATTTTAGCAATAAGTTCCTCTGAAAGAGGTGCCCCTGTTTTATAATGGCCGCTCAGCGCTTTGAGAATATCGGCATCCCAAAGCCACTCCTCAAACATTTGCGAAGGTACTTCTACAAAATCATGTTTTACACTGGTACCTGATTGACTCGCCAATGCTGTTCTACCGAGCAATCCATGCATTGCGTGACCAAATTCATGGAAGAATGTTTCTACTTCACTATGAAGCAGTAATGCAGGTTTTTTAGGCGTTGATTTAGGGAAGTTTGCCATCACCAGGGCAACCCATGGCGTTGGCACACCCTGTGCATCAAAAGTTGCAGGAACCAGGGTTTCATACGCTGCGTGGGTATATTTATTTGGCCGCGGATAGAGATCAAGCAGCAGATATCCCAATAATTGATCTTTCTCGGCCGCATGGCTATACACGCTTACTAATTTCACCTCGTTATGCCACAAGCCTGGCACCGATTCTTGCTTAAACTCAAGCGATAGAAAGTTTTGATAGATGCCTAATAATTTTTCAATAGTCTGCTCAGTAGGAAAATATTCAGCAACTAATCGATCATCTAGATCAAAATGTTTTTCTTTGTACTGCGTTTGGGCATACCGTACATCCCAGCCCCATAATTTACCCTGCGCTGTTTTTTGCACTGATGCAGGCAAATCAGTAAATAATTGCGCAAATTCTTGCACCTCTTTTGGGCTTGATTTGGCAATGAGGTCTTGTAAAAACGCCTTCACCCGCGCAGGATTCTTTGCCATTAAATTGCTCTCAGTATAGGCAGCAAAACTTTCAAACCCCAGCAGCTTTGCCAGCTCATCTCGTTTTGTAATAACTTGTTTTAAAATAACTTCATTGGCTGGATACGCGCGATTTTGCCAGGCAAGAAACATTTTTTTACGGGTAGTTGCATCCGCACCATGCTGCATGACGAGCATATAGGTTGGTCCATTAACCACCAACTCATATACTGTCGCACCTGTTTTGGCATCAGCCGTTTTTTTAAGCGAATCAATAAAATCATCATCAAGACCGGCAAGTTCTTCACGCGATACAGTGATTGTTTTGTTGTCTTGTGCAATATTTTTTTCAAAATCCAAAGAAAGTGCCGTAAGTTCTTTGTTCAAAACACGTACGTGCGCAAGCTGGTCGGCAGGCAGCGCAAGACCGTTGCGTTCAAAATCCGCCAGCGTTTCAGTCAAGAAATAGCGCTGTGCCGGAGTAAGATCTTTCGCATTGGCAATCGCTGGCTTCGCATACGCTTTAAATGCGCGATACAGCTGCTCATTGTTACCAATCTGATCGATAAAAAATTCTCGCACCTTGAGCGAGCCCTCATGCGCTGCATCGCGAATAGCTGCATCGGGACTTACTAATTCTAAGGCACTCAAAAGGGGCATGAGTATTGCTGCATCAGACAGTGAATCTACTCGATCAAGTGCTTGCGCGGTATTGGCAAACGTTCGTTGCGCATCGGGGATAGAAATAAGTATATCAAGTTCTTTTTGTGCTTTCTCAAGCGAAAGTGCTACTCGTTTTTTTATCGTATCGGGAGTTTGGGCAAACAAAGAAACAACATCATAAGCGGAATGCACCTCACTCAGCTTTTTCTCTGCAGGACGCGAACAATAACACAGATGAATTGATATGCCAATCAGGATAACGCCAAGTAAACCAAGAATAACATACTTATCCATAAAAACCCTCTTTTTAACAATGAACTCACTGGTGCTTTAGTATAGAGGGTCAAGGGAAAAGATCAAAACAGAAACACAAAAATACGCGTACTACACAAGCTATTGTCTTAAAAATCGACTTTTTATAATGCAATCTTAGTTTTTGAATAAACAAATCGACAAGGAGACTTATCAAAATCCCCTATTGCCCTGAGTGCCCGACGTAGCCGCAGGCGTAGACGGGTGTATCGAAGGGTCAGTCCTTTAAAAATTTCTTTTTTGATAGCTCCCGCAGACACTCCCAATCACGTCTAATTAACGCCTCTTTCTTTTTTCGGGTCCATTTCTTTATGCGTTGTTCCGCCGCAAAAGCTTCGGTGCGCGTTCCAACACATTCAGAAAAAACTAATTCTGCTGGAAGATGGCGCGAAACATAACCGTTTAGACCAGAATCTTGCGTAAAGTGCTCTTGAAGTCTTCTCTCAATATCACATGTATGCCCTACATAAAATGCTCCATTAGCACACTTGAGTATATAGAGGTAAAATGAATTCATAAATACATCCTAAAAACGACTATAGGACTGACCCTTCGATACACCCGTCTACGCCTGCGGCTACGTCGGGCACTCAGGGCGATAGGGGGATTAGGTCTGTTTTTGTGTACGATTGTCACCCAAAATTTTTCTAAACCTTAGACCAAGTTCTCGTTAACTTTAACACCAAGCGCATTCAAAAATCGAAAAAGCCGTTCAAGAGAAAAACCAGCCAATTTACCACTGAGCAATGCAGAAATTTTTGGCTGATCAACACCTAGAACCTGTGCAGCTTGTTTCTGCGTTAGTTTCTTTTTTTTGATTACGCAATTAATTTGACACACCAACTCGGCTTTAGCCAAAAGTTCTTCTGGGTTGGTTAGATTTAACTCGGCAAAAACATTGCCACAACTGAACTCAAAATTTTTCTTCACAGTCTAATACTTTAAACCATTATCAGTGCTACTTAGCCTCAAGCTTCTTCTTGAGCTCATACCACTCTTGCCGTAAAGCAATAGCCGCCTCAAAATCAAGTCGCTCTGCCGCCTGGAACATTTTCTTTTCAATATCTTCCAGGCGCTTGGCAAGCACATCATACGGAGCAGACGTTTCCTGCAGGGCCTTTTTCTTACCCCGTTTGGCAGCTGAGGCTTTAGCGATTGTTTCTTGGATATTGGCAATACTTTTGACCACATCGCGCTTGACCGTTACAGGCGTAATACCATGATGCTTGTTATAAGCAATCTGCAAGGCACGGCGGCGACTGGTCTCATCCATCGCTTCGCGCATAGACATGGTTACTTTATCAGCATACAAAATTACTTTTGATTCAGCATTACGCGCCGCACGCCCAATGGTTTGAATAAGCGAGCGCTTATCGCGCAAAAAGCTTTCAATATCGGCATCCATGATTGCCACCAAGGCTACTTCAGGCAAATCGAGACCTTCACGAAGCAAATTCACCCCGACTAAACAATCGAAAATACCTAACCGCAATTTTTGCAATAACTCCGTCCGCTGCGGCGTTTTGAGTTCGCTATGCATATAGCAGACTTTAATTTGTCGTTCTTCTAAATAGTAGGCAAGCTCTTCGGCCAATTTCTTGGTCAACACGGTCACCAAAGTACGAAACCCTTTATCTGCCGTCTGACGAATCTCAGAGATCAAGTGATCAAGTTGTCCCTCGCGCGGATGGGTCAGCACCTCAGGATCAACTAACCCCGTCGGGCGAATAATTTGCTCAACAAGTTGCTGTGAATGCTCAAGCTCATACGCCCCTGGCGTGGCTGATACAAAAACAACATCATTAAAATAACGTTCTATTTCCTCAAATTTTAACGGGCGATTGTCATAGGCAGAAGGAAGCCGGAAACCAAAATCAATAAGCGCTTTTTTACGCGCACGGTCTCCCGCATACATACCGCGCAACTGAGGAATGGCAACGTGCGACTCATCAATCACCAGCAAAAAATCACCGTTATCAAAGAAATCGAACAGACAAAATGGCGGTTGGCCCTCTTTTCTCCCGTCAAAATGGGATGAATAATTTTCAATACCTGAACAGTAGCCAATTTCTTGCAACATCTCTAGATCGTGCGAAACACGCGCCTGCAAACGCTCTTGGTAATGCGGCTTTTCAATTTTGGGCAACCATTCATGCAGCTCCTGACGAATACTTTTAATGGCCGCTTGTTTGCGATCTTCGGTTGTCACAAAATGCTTTGCGGGAAACACAATGGTATTATCAAGTTCTGTCATAACAGTATTATTAAGCCTGCTCACCCATTGTAATGCTTCAATACGATCGCCAAACAATTCAATACGCAGCTTATCTTTCTGATAAGGCAACTGAATTTCGACGGTATTACCTAACACCTGCAAGGTGCCCGGGCTTTTATCCACGTCATTGCGCTCATATTGAATAAAAACGAGCTGCTTGAGCAATTCCGAGCGTGATATTTGTTGCCCAACACAGAGCGAGAGTGCTAATTCTTTGTAATCCGTTGGATTACCCAAAGAATAAATACAGGAAACTGAAGCAATCACGATAGTATCGCGGCGATTCACCAGCGATGCGGTCGATTCTACCCGCAGCCGTTCAATTTCAGTATTAATTTTGGTCTCTTTAGGAATATAAATATCCTGGGCCGGCAAATAGGACTCAGGTTGATAATAATCGTAGTAAGAAACAAAGTAGCAAACTTTATTTTCAGGGAAAAAAAGGCTAAATTCTTCATATAACTGGGCGGCCAGGGTCTTATTAGGGGATAAGATCAACACTGGCTTATCCTGGTTGGCGATTACGTTGGCTATGGTAAAGGTCTTACCCGAACCAGTAACGCCCAACAGGGTCGATTTTCCGGGCCTCACTGATGATAACTGCGAAATGGCTTCAGGCTGGCTGCCGGCAGGAGAAAATGGATTTTTAAGCTTAAATAAAGGACTTTTCTTCATACTTTAAGTATTACATAAGCTCACAAGATCGCAACAGCCAAAGACCCGCACCACGACAAGCCCACAAACTCAGAAGGATCATCAGACAAAGCCCCAAACCTGAAATTTCATCCCTAAAAACCGGCACACAAGAATAAAACAACAATAAAAGAGCACCCTTTTTACAAAAAAACAACTGAGTAGTATACTGATACTAAAGTATAAATCTTTAAGTATTTGAATAATTTTCCAGGAGAGAAATATGACTCCATTAATAGTCAGCAAAAAACGCCTCCCCTCTTTAATAAAACTCAGCATAGTTTTAATTGCCCTTGGCTCAGCGCAGATGCCGCTTCAGGCAATGCAAGCACCGCGCACTATATTCAGACTTGCCCGTACCGGACTGTTTGCCGCTGCTTCATATTTCATCTACGATACCGTACGTCATGACGGCAAAAAAACCCGCTCACTGATAGAACAATCAACGCAAACACTCAAAGAGATTTCTCAACAAGGCGTTACCCAACTCAAAATAGTGATTGGCGCTACCCATGATGAAACAGTCGCATTACTTAAAAAGCAACACGAGGAAGCTGTACGGCGCTTGAAAAAAATTGAACACCAAAATAAACAACTCCTGGCCCAAAATGGGGAACTCAAGGAACAATTGGTCACGTTGGTTAACGGACAACAACGCATAGAAAAAACACTCAACCCAGCGGTTGAACAGCCAGTTACTCTTCTGGATCAGATACGAACAACTATACCGCCAAGTCTTCTACCAGAAGAAATTAAAGAAAAAGTTAAGACAGTTTCGTAACGAAAAAGAACTCAAGAAAACGAGAGGGAGCGAACCAAACTAGGCTTGCTCCCTTTTTCAATTGTTACCTATGTCTGTTATCTGGCCCAACGCAGAGTCGACACCTCCGCCAGATGGGCTAGCGCCACTTTTTTTTCTTGCCTGCTTACCTCTTGATTTGCCGCCTGTGAAAAATAGTGCAGTGCATTAAAAAACAGCCGTCGCCACTAAGCCCACCAGCAAAAATCGATTTATTTTCTTCATTTTTACTATAAACAAAAAACAAGATTCATAAAAGCTTCCTACTATTAGATAAAAAACAACTAGTTCCATAAGAATACTTTTAAAGGTTTTTTGACAAATAGAAAAGATTTGATAATCTGGTATATAATAGAGTAAAAAGCCCTGAAAAGGGTGAATTAATGGAGGCTTTCTATGATTAAAGAGAATTTTTTCTCAAAAACTCTCTTTTTTATCCTTACAGGTACAATTTTAGGCAACAATATCTGGGGAATGGATAAAATACTCATCCCTCAACCAATACGTCTTGGTGCCGCAAGTACTACAACCACGCCTGATAAAAAAGGCCATGCAATACTCCTGCTGGGAACCTCAAGCGCAGGAAAATCACGTATATGCAAAAAAGTATTTGATTATTTAACCAGTTTCAAAAATATAGCTCCTATTATCAAGGTAGTAATGGATGATGAAGAAGATCGCGGTATCGACAACAACACCAGAAAGACTTTCCCCGACGATTGGAGACTTGAACACATCCTGCTCTATCAAACAATCGCTCAACATACCCAACAAGGAAATATTGTCGTAAGCGACCTAGTGCTGTTCGAAACTAAAGATAATGATATAACTGAAAGCTTTATAGAAAAATTAAAAACAACAACGACGGTTACCCCTATATTAATCTATTGCCCACTTGGGCAGCTTCTGCGCAATGTTGAATCGCGTAACAGCTCAGGAGAATCACGAGAACACCGCAGCCCTCTGGTCATAGCCGAACATTATCTTGATATGTATTCTTCAAACCCCAATACACCACGAGAAAACGTACAATCGCCCTGCCCTCAATTGATAGATGCGGCCGAAAAATCGGAATTCGAAAAGGGAGAAAAGGCATTATCTGAAATTAAAGTCCAAGACGAATATGATCAAAAAGCACAACAAGAGTGTATAGAAAAGCTGCGAAACATGTCTTCTAGAAATGCTTCTCGAGACACTTCTCCAATACCTATATACGCTAACACAAATATCTATGATATGGTCTTTAAAAATGATGGACAAAAATCTGAAGAACAAATAGGACTCCTGTTTTTCAGGTTATATAAAAAGTTATTACCCGCAAACTCATAACAATTAGTCATCTACAAAAAATACTATTTATAAAAAAGGTCCGTGAATCACGGACCTTTTTTATAAATTTTTAGTACACATATTTTTATTACGATGTAACTATCGAAGCTTTCCACGCTTAAAAGTTCAAGGCTATATTTTTAACACTATATCCCAAGATTATCCATCTCAGCCAATCGATCGTGTGCAGCACGTTGTACCTCTTGATTAACATTCTGCCCGCCTGCCTGCCGTAAAAGTTCGCGAGCATGGACATAGTCTACGGGTACGCCTTCACCAAAATAATACATATTACCTAAGATAGCTTGCGCTAGGGCTTTAGACTCTAAGTCATAGTTCTGCACTGCGGCAATAGTATAATAACTGCGTGCGCGCACGTCGTTTGCCGGCACGCCTTCACCTAATTTATATATATCGCCTAATCTCACGGTAGCTCTGGCATTAATAACCATATTTACCCGCTGGCTTGCAGCACACTCATACAAATTTCGTGCTCGTGCATAATCCACCGCACCGCCATCGCCAAAGGTACACATATCTGCCAACGCCATTTGAGCATGCGCGCGAGCTGATGCATCATCATTTTGTTGAGTAACACGCGTATATAGTTCTCGTATGCTCACCAACTCCTGCTCCTGCGCCGCAGTACGCCCGGCATTCGCATCAGGAACCTGATAATAGATACTATCAGCTTGTTGAATAAGCGCATGCCAGTTGGTTCTGGCTCTCTGCGCAACAGAGAAACGTCCTTCACGGCGTTGTCCATCAGGGTACACCTGGAAAACAATACAACAGCTTAACAAAAATAACATCGCGCTATTCAGGTTATACATCGTTTTCATGAGCATAGTCCTTTACTTATTCATTCTCTCAATCACCATTGATCAACTTATTTATCCACACTATGCAGCTGGAGCAGCTACGCTTATGGTAGGGGTGTCAATTTGTGATAACAACCGCGCAGCTCGTACTGCAAGCCCCTCGTCTATCGGCATCAGACTAATTACGTGCAACAATAAGCGGCGGGCACGCTTTTTATCTACTGCCACACCAAAACCATACAGATAGATTTCTCCCAGTCGCACATAAGCCACCGCTACGCTATAGGCATCCTCTTCTTGCGCGGCTGCTTGTTCAAAAAGCTCTCGAGCGCGATCAAATCGAGCAAGAGTATAGTACAGTTGTCCCAAAATAATCTGCGTTTGCCCTCGGTATTCCCAAAACGCGAAAGAAGGACATGAAACGGCATGCTCACAGAGAACCCGTGCCAGATCATCATTCTGCCTCACGCCATGGCCATAAAAAAATATCTGGCCCAAACGCGCTTGCGCGCGAGCAGCAACATCTAAATCATCGCGCTGTTGCGCAACTTTTTTATACAAATCAAACGCATATGGATAACTCTGACTAGTATAAGTGTCTCCCAAGTAGAATTTTTCAGCAATATCAAACAGGGAGCGATCATCCTCGCCATGCATCCCCAGAAAACCTAATAGCCCTACCATACAGAAAAAACGACCTACCATGGATCGCATGATGCTACGCGGCATATAAAACTCCATTTTTGTACTCAAAAGTATAGACTTCCTTTATCACCTATAAAGCATAGCAAAATGACCGCGCAAGTCAATTGCAAATAGAAATAATTGACAAGTAGCTTTCGACGCTTAAAAAACCTCATTTACAGAAGCGTTTGATAAAAATCAACTACTTTGCCGGCTATAACCTCCGGCAGATACTCCTGGGCAGCCAAAAAGGCCTCTTTTTGCAACGATTCGTGAAGTCTCGAATCTTGGGCTACCTGTATAATTTTTTCTCGCATATGCTCAGACGTGTTGACCAAAAAACCATTAATTCCCTGCCGCACACTATCACGTTGGCCAGGACCATCAAAGGCGACAACCGGCGTTCCTGCGGCCATGCTTTCGGCCAAGACCAGGCCCTGGGTATCTTTGGTCGACCCGAAAAGAAACAGGTCTGCCTCTTGATATTGTTGGGCAATACGAGCCTTTTCGGGCTTATACATAAAAGTGACTGCCGCCGGAGAAAGTCCCAAATGATCGTACGCATAGCATTGCATCTCTTCAAATTCAGAACCATACCCAATAAGCGTGAAACGAAAAGATTTTTGATCCAAGCAAGCAAATAGATCAAGCAACTGCCGCATATTTTTTTCCGGCACAAATCTCCCCACCGTCACCAATTTAAAAGGTACTCCGGCTACTCTCTCTTTAGGAGCAAATGTTTTTTGCGTCATAAAAATAGGCAACAAACAGCTAGGAATAACCTCACAAGCACTAGTATTCGACGGTAAAAACTGCTGTATATTCCTACGCACCGCACTGCTGGGCGCTATAATACCATTCACCTGTGCGCAATACGACTGCACCATTTTTTGAATACAAGGAGCGCCAATCCATTCGGGAACAGGGATATAATGGGCTTGCTGCTCATACAGTGTGTGATAGGTGAAAACAAGTGGAACTCCCAATTCTCGGGCGGCTTTGAGCGCTGAACTACCAAGCAGAAACGGATGGTGCGCATGAATAATAGCGGGAGCATAGTGCTTAATCGCATCAAACACAAAAGAATCCGCACCCCAGGGAATCGCCATATGGTTTTTTTTGTACGTCCATTCACCAATATGCGGCACCCGCATTACCCAAGATGGATCATCACTATGATCTTGCAAAAAACTGAGGGTAATAAGCATCACCTCATGACCAGCAGCATGTAGCGCAGGAATAAGCGCATCAAGAGCGCTTACTACACCACCACTATAGGGAGTGTAATTATTGCTCACCATAATAATACGCATAAATGAATACCAACCCTTTTTACAACTGCAGCCCCAAAAAATCATTTACCGGTATGACATCATTATGTCATACCGGTAAAAAAGATAACAAGAACAGTACTATAAACGTAATGCTTTTACAAATCAGCCTCAAAATATTTGTAAAAACAATGAGGCAGCTGCTTATATGTGGATTCAGAAACAATCGATGAATAATCAAGCCCGCAGAAAGTGTTCCAATAGAGCACAATTTTATTTTTTATTGCTGGCTTTTGCAAATCATACAGCAATGCTGCTACGGTTTTTCCCGAATAGGTACCATCAAGAGCTATACCATAGTTTTCGTGCATTACGCTTATTGCTTGCCGTGCTTGCGGAGTGGCAATGCCATACCCTTGTCCAAAAAAATCATGAGCGATGGTGATATCTTCAAGCCCAAACTTAAGATCGGGAAAGGATGAATCCAGCGAACGCACATAGGCTGTCGCATCACGCAAAAGAGGCAGCAGTGACTGCTCATTGGCATCTTCATAATCATCCACCCGCACGGCAACCACGTGTGTTTTAAGTCCGGCTGCTTTTAAGCCAATCATGAGGCCAACAGTCGTTCCCATACTGCCTAGTGGTATATAGATATAATCAGGCTCGGGCATAACCCCTTGCTCTATCTGCTCTTTTAATTCAAAGGCCGCATTAATAAAGCCAAGCTCGCCCAACGGGCATGTGCCACCAGTAGGAATAAAGTAAGGATACTCTCCGTATATTTGTTTATGCCGCAAAAAAGCACAAAAACCGCCCAGGCACCGCCACTCTTGATTTGGATATTCATGCAGTTGCGCACCATAATAATGCTGGAGTAACAAATTGCGCCGCACAATAGGAGAATTCGCTTGCGGGCGCAATATCGAAATCGCCTGTAGACCAACAAGATTGGCATAGGCCGCTGTTGCCAACGCATGATTAGATCCGGCACAGCCAAAAGTCATAACAGCAGTGGCATGCCGTGCCAACGCATCACCCAATAAAAATTCTAATTTTCTCACCTTATTACCGCCCACTACCCGCAGCCCATTGGCTTGCAGTGGACCATTGATGTCATCACGCTTCATGTAGACATAGGGCGTCTGACTCTCAGGACAGAGTTGGTCAATTTTTTCTATAGGCGTGAAAAAATCGCCCAAGGAAACGAACGATACTTTTTGCTTTAGTTCCGGATAATAAGAAAACAGCGGCGGCTGTTGCGCGCCAAATTTTTGATACGGCATCGGAACTGGTGAGCGATCCTTAAATGTATCCATAGAGGATTGTGCTTTTGGCGCAAGCGATTCCACTTGAGAAAAAAGAAACTTTTCGTTCGTGCTCATAGCCCCCCGAGCATCACACAGTAAGAGACTTAGTATAAACAACTGCAACTTTGCCATTAGTATACCCCTTTTACAATAATTTCAGCTACAAATAGTATCGAAAAAAACAAAAACATACCCAAGTTTTTAGAAACCCGTACCACCATTTCATTTGAATACAATTTTTAATCGATCGTTAACTCTCTTTATGACAAACTCCAAAAAGAAAGGGGAACGTGGGCACTTGCCAACAGATCCCCTTAAAAAATTTTCTATCTAAAAAAATCAGGGAAATTGTTTAATCCCCAACTTTTGCCAATCGGCATCAAATTTTGCGATACCTTCATCAGTAAGTATATGCCCCAAAGATTTTTCAAGCACTTCAGCCGGTAACGTGATCACGTCCACACCCGCTGCTATGGCCGCATGAAAATGGTGCATATTTCTGATCGATGCTGCAATAACTTGGGTATCAAATACGTTATTGGTGACCATGCGCTGTATCTGGTCAAGCACTGCGCATCCATCAACGCCGCTGTCATCAAGACGACCCACAAAAGGAGAAATAAAGGTAACCCCTAGCTTGCTCATCAAATAGGCCTGCGGCAAACTAAATACCAGGGTGATATTCAGAGCAATGCCTTCTTGAGTGAGTTTATGAATAATTTCTACATTATCTTTATGGCACGGAATTTTGACCACCACATTTTCTGCCAAATCAGCTATTTTTTTAGCTTGGACGTATATTTTTTGCGGCTCTTTCTCGGTCACCTCGACACTAATAAAGCCATCGGGCAAAACCTTACAAATAGCAAGCACTTGCTTTTTGGGATCCTTTCCCTCTTTACTCAAATGAGTCGGGTTAGTAGTAACGCCATCGACAAGGCCCGTTTCAGCCCACTTTTTAATGGTCGCAAGATTGGCAGTATCAAGAAATATTTTCATGGTGCTCCTCTCTGGTTTTTATTGCACTTGCCTCAGCATATAGAGAAAAGGCTTCGCATACAATCGCTCACCTCTTACTCAGACTCTTTTGTAGTCTCTCAGGATCCGCCTAACTCATCTTTTGGCTTTTTTTAGATACGCGAACACGTTTTTTAGGAGACTGTTTCTTTTGTGGCTCGACTTCTTTTTTCGCATCATCGCCCTCCTGCGCAATTTGAGCCATCGTGCGCCCGGTAAGTGCCGAATTTGGCTCGCTGGTAAGCAGATTGCGCCGCGCATCGACGTAGTCGTCTTTCATCTTCATAAGTAACCACTGGTTTTTGCTGCCCTCATGCCACTTAGTTTTTATGAGCGTATAGGCCCCCTGTAATTTTTTACCCTGCAACACAATCTCAATCTGACCATCAGCAAGGCATGTCGCCATGCTCACTAACTCATCATTTTTGTGTTTTATATTTTCATACGTCCCCGTATCCCAGACCATCACGGTACCCGCACCATAATTTCCTTCAGGGATAACACCCTCAAAATGGGCATATGCCATGGGGTGATCTTCTGTCTGAATCGCCAGCCGCTTGTCTCGCGGATCAGTGGAGGGGCCTTTAGGAACGGCCCAAGAAACAAGTACTCCATCGATTTCTAAACGAAAGTCATAATGCAGATGGCTTGCATCATGCTTTTGAATAACAAACAGTGCTTTCTTCTTTTTGCTGCCCTTCTTTGCTACACGGCCAGAAGGCTCAGGAGTTTTTTTCAAATCCCGTTTTTCTCGATACGTCTTTAATAAATCTTTTTTTGCTACCACCCGACTCTCTCCCGATAACAATAACGCACACAGAACGATACCTATTCTTTTTTTATTCATAGTTTTTTTACGAATCATGATAAGAAACTGTTCTTTCTTTTTTTTACGGCAAATGCAGACATAAAAGCAAGAAGTTGATTGTTTGGCTGTTGACACATGGTACCATAAATTGGTATCGTTTTAATATACCTAAAAACAAAGGTAATAGTAATGAATAAAAAACAGAGAAAAACTCTGGAACAAATATTTAAAAATCCTGTTCAATCCAATGTGAAATGGAATGATATCGAAACATTTTTAAAGGATTTGGTACACATATAACTCCGGGAAACGGTTCACGAGTACGAGTAGAATTGCACGGAATCAAGGCGGTTTTTCACCGACCTCACCCACAAAGAGAAACCGACAAAGGCGCTCTCATTTCTGTGCGCCAGTTTTTAATAAATGCAGGGATAGATCATGATGAAATATAAAGGATACGTAGGAAAAGTAGAATACGATGACGCCGCAAAATTGTTTCATGGGCAAGTGATCGGCTTAAAAGACATAATCACCTTTCAGGGAACTTCCGTTAAAGAGATAGAAAAAGCATTCAAAGACTCGATTGATGATTATTTAGCATGGTGCAAAGAACGCGGCGAAAAACCAGAAAAATCTTACTCTGGAAATGTTCGACTCCGCATGGATCAAGATCTCCATGCACTTTTGGCACTTGAGGCGGCCAAGCAAGGCATCAGTTTAAACGATCTTATAAACAAAAAACTACGCCGGTAAGATTCTTTACCATCCCCGCCAAAAAACATCCTTGCAATCCCCAAACCCCGCGTGATACAACTAAGAAAAAATTACACACAAAAAATACGGTGAGTTTCTTTTGAAAGTGACCATTTTGGGCACTCGCGGTGAAATTGAAGCAAGCGCCCCCTATCATGCACGCCACTCAGGGATTTTAATCGACGACACTCTACTCTTTGATCTGGGTGAAAAAGAATTTTTGGATTATAACCCATCATACATTTTCATCACCCATTTGCATCCTGATCATGCTTATTTTGTACGCAGCGGCACAAGCATTCCTGAAACAAACGCCATAATCTATGCGCCCGAAAACTACAGTGCAAGTACAAAAAAAGGGAAACAAAAAACAACCCCTGATCACCAAGAAACGGTGGTAAAAATTTTTCCCGGAAAATTAAGATGGCATGGCTACACGATCTCCGCCATACCAACCGAACATAGCCTCAAAGTTAAATCACAGGCATATTTGATTGAGAAAAACGGCAAACGTGTTTTGTATACAGGCGATCTTTTTTGGATAGATAAAAAGTATCATAATCGTCTGGGGAATCTCGATTTAGTCATCACCGAAGGCAGCTACCTCAAAAAAGGCGGCATGATCAGACGCTCAAAACTACCCACCGATGATGAGGCAAAAAGCCAACTCAGCCAACCATTTGGCCACACGGGTATTCCCAATTTACTCCAGCTTTTTGCACCCCACACAAAACAGATCGCACTCATGCATTTTGGCACCTGGTTTTATACTGATGGCGCACGAAAAGCGCATGCAGAACTAAAAAATTTGGGCAAACAATATGGTATTGAGGTAATTGCCGGGTATGATGGCCTGCAAATACAGGTATCATAACGGATTAAGCTTTTTGTAATCACCCATCGTGAAGACTCAGAAAGCCAATCAGTGCTGGCTTTTTCAGCTTTACACCACAATGAAACCCGTACTATTTTATAGCGATGTACATCGGCCCCCTGAAATTGAAAAGCCTCATAAGCACACAGAGAAATGGCGAACAGAGAAGAAATAAGAAAAAATATATTTTTAGCACTCTACAAAAAACATGGCACGCCAGCAAACAAACTACTGACGTACCCTATTTTTTATCAAACAACTATTTTTATCGAACAACAAAATTAATTAAACGGTCAGGAACAAAAATAACTTTAACAATTTCCTTGTTTTCAAGCCATTTTGTTACTGACTGTTCTGCATCAAATGATACATCTTCTTCTGTTGCTCCACGCGCAACGGTGAGATTCGCACGCATCTTGCCATTCACCTGCACTACCAACGTGGCCGTATCGTCTTTTATTAATGATGGATCATAGACCGGCCAACCACAGGCCAAGAGCTCTTTGCCCAATAATTGTTGCGCCAGCTCACTCGCCATATGCGGCGCAAAAACTGACAATAACGCAATAATCTTTTTGAGCGACTCGTCACTGAGCACCATCGACTGCGCATACAGATCATTGGTTAACTCCATAATCGCGGCAATGGCGGTGTTTGGCTTGAAGTGCTCCATACGTTCTTGAAATTCTTTTACAAAAAGATCTACCCGCTTGGTTACCAGCACCTCTTCACGCATCCCTTTTGCCAGGCGATTTGCAGGATTGGTCAGATAATCCCACAGGCGATTAAGCAGTCGCTTAATACCCTCAAGTCCTGCACCTTGCCACTCACAATCAAGCTCTGGCGGCCCCATAAACATAATATAGAGCCTCAGTGCATCAGAACCATATTGCGCAACCATGTCATCGGGATTAACGACATTCCCTTTTGATTTTGACATTTTTTCAACCAAGCCACTCTTTTCAGAATATTTCAGAATCATGCCCTGGTTGTATAAATGCAAGAATGGTTCATCAAATGAAAGATGGCCCAAGTCAAAAAGAACTTTTACGTAAAAGCGAGAATAGAGCAAATGCAAAATCGCATGCTCTATACCACCCACATACAGATCAACTGGCAGCCAATAGTTAATGTCTTTCATATCCCACGGCTTATCCTTCAGATGAGGATTTGGGTAGCGCAAGAAATACCAGCAAGAACCCGCCCACTGCGGCATAGTATTTGTTTCACGTTTTGCCGGCCCGCCGCACTCAGGACAGCAGGTATTAACCCAGTCAGAGATAGCGGCCAAAGGCGATTCGCCCGTACCCGTTGGCTGATAGCGTTCAACTTGCGGCAATGTTACCGGAAGCTGATCCTCAGGAACGGCGACAATACCACATTTTTTACAATGCACCAGAGGAATTGGTTCACCCCAGTAGCGCTGACGCGAGAAAAGCCAGTCACGCAATTTAAATTGTACTTTGCGGGTGGCCATACCTTTGCCCACTAGATAGTCAATAATTTTTGCTGCACCTTCAGTGCGGGCATCTAGACCGTCAAAGGCGCCACTATTAACCAGTTTGCCCTCGCCAATATAGGGATGTTTCATATCGCCTTGAGCGTTTACTTCGCTATCAGCATGAAACACCACTTGTGGTCGAGGCAAATCGAATTTTTGGGCAAAAGCAAAATCACGCTCATCATGCCCCGGCACGGCCATAATGGCACCGGTACCATAATCACTCAGCACATAATCAGCTATATAAATGGGAATTTGATCATCGTTGGCAGGATTGCGCGCATAAGCACCGGTAAAGACTCCGGTCTTTTCTTCATCCATGGCTTGACCAAATGCGGCTGTCGCTTTAACCAGCTCGCGATACTCATCTACCTCGTCTTGATATTCTGGTTTTACCAATCTATCAACCAGATCATGATTAGGAGCCATCACCAAAAAGGTCACGCCAAAAATAGTATCTGGGCGCGTGGTGAATACCGGCAGTTCAATTTCATTGCCCAACGTATCGAGCGTGGTAAAAATAATCTCTGCGCCCTCGCTCTTACCAATCCAGTTGCGCTGCATTAATTTTACTTTTTCTGGCCAATCGAGTGTATCAAGACCGTCGAGTAATTTTTGGGCGTACTGTGTTATTTTAAGCACCCACTGACGAAGATTTTTTTGTTCAACTTTTGTACCACAGCGCTCACAACCGCCATTGACTACTTCTTCATTAGCGATACCGGTCAAACAAGAAGGGCACCAATTGATCGGCAATTCCGCCTCATAGGCAAGGCCTGCTTTATACATTTGCAGGAAGATCCACTGCGTCCATTTATAATAGTCAGGATCGGTGGTGTTAACTTCTTTGTCCCAGTCAAACAAGGCACCAACTTCTTTTAGTTGGCGTTTGAAATTAGCAATATTTTTTGCCGCCAACAAGGAAGGATGCACACCTTCTTTTATAGCAGCATTTTCTGCTGGTGAGCCAAAAGCATCCCAACCCATAGGATGCAAGAGGTTATAGCCTTGCAACCACTTCGTACGAGCATAAATATCTGAAAGCACATACGAACGCCAATGCCCCATATGGAGGCCTGCCCCGGATGGGTAGGGAAACATATCGAGACAATAAAATTTTTTACCCGATCCGGTTGGCTTTGTTCTGAGCGGGTTATCTTCCCACTGCTTTTGCCATTTTTTTTCTATAGTCTTAAAATCGTATGCCATGGTATAATCCTCTATGGCCACAAAAAAAGCGTTAAAAACACTTTTTAAAGTTACCATAAAAGAAGCTTTTTTACAGCTCCCGATTCAGATCACTAACACTTTTGCCCGCGAAAGTTCACCCATGTCCATGCAAACACAAAAAGCATCTCAACCTATTCCACAAAAACCTGACGAACAAATTTTGGTCATCAAGCGAACAGCGCTCTTTCAAGCGCAAGCACCGCAGGGTTTTTTACCCCAAAATCTAGACTCGTACCTCACAGTCATTACTGATAAAAAAGAATTTTTCTCTCGTGCGGCTATGGAAAAAAATCCTCGCTATAAGCAAATTATCCCCTACCTCATTTTCAGCCACACTGATGCGCACGGACAACAACGTCTTTTTCTGATGCAACGCACGGCCGTTGCTTCAGAGACGCGTCTGCGCAACAAATACTCTCTTGGTATTGGCGGGCATATTCGCCAAGAAGATTTGAGTGAAAACTCAATTTTTGCATGGGCAAACCGTGAATTTCATGAAGAAGTGCACTACACCGGAACTTTGACGGTTGAACCCTTGGGAATAGTGAACGATGATTCAGATGAAGTCGGCACTGTCCATTTGGGGCTCGTGCTCCTTTTGCAGGGAAATTCAGCTGACATCAGCGTAAAATCAGAATTAAAACAAGGGCACCTATTCACGTTAGATGAATGCAAGAGTTATGCACCGGATATGGAAAACTGGAGCCAACTCGTGCTTACCCATTTGGCCAAGTAAAAAAATGAGAGAATAGCGCATAAACTCTTGCTTATGACCCCATGAGGAAAATCTTGAATAGACAAAAAAAATTGGTGCGGATACGTGCGGTATATACTCTCCTGCTGAGCGCTTATATGCCCATGCTCCATGGTGCCACCTGCTCCAACTCTGCCGCCACCTTTTTTAATGCTAATCCTACCGACATCCCACACACATCAGATCACAGCAGATACCTCAAGCACCCCAAAAATAAAATCGCTCGAGGCTGCTTGGTCAATATCAAAACCATAAATCCACATATTCTTGTCGACTTGCGCTACGCCGGTACTAATAATTTTACTGGCAAGAAAATATATCGCACCGCCCTCTGTTATCTTAAAAAAGCAACGGCGTTAAAACTAGATGCCGTGCAAAAAGAACTAGAAAAGCAGGGACTTGGCCTGAAAATCTGGGATGGCTACCGCTCGCCAGCAACACAAAAAAATTTCTGGCGCTTGGTCGCCGATCCCCGCTATGTTGCACCTCCTGCCCAGGGTTCACGGCATACCCGCGGCTGCTCCGTTGATGTAACGCTGGTGACTAGCGCGGGCAACGAATTGCCCATGCCCACTGATTTTGATGATTTTTCAGAGAAAGCACACCAGAAGTTCATGCAACTCCCCGCGGCGACAATCAATAATCGCAATCTCCTGACTCAAGTCATGAAAAAACATGGCTTTATACAAGCTACCCATGAATGGTGGCACTTTGATGACTCGGACTGGAAAAACTGCCCCTTATTAAACGTGAATATTTGAGGAGTAATGACAGACTTCTTTCAAAAGCGTCCCGATAATATGAGAATGCTTACAATGTGAGACTACGTTATTTTTTGAACCACGATAATAACAACAGGCACAGGAACATTCAAACCGACCAGTGCCATCTTGAATTTCGATGGCATACGGTCCATACATGGTTAGCCAAAATAAAAAGACTTTTTTAGGATCCTTCGGCAATTCTCGTTTATACGGTCTTGTCCTGGCAGAGGTGCTTTGCTCACTTTCATCAACCGCGCAGTCCTGCGTACCTTCATCAACGCAATACTTCTTACCGCTTGCAGGCATAGTCGGGGTAATAGGAATAAACCGTTGAGAGACAATTGAGCTCAAAGCTATGGCTGTGTTTACTTCATTATCTGTCGGTATACAAATCGATTCCTGCATGCTCGTCTCTGCAGCCAGCTCTAGGTAAATTCGTTTAATACGTGCCTGCTCATAAACTAAACCAAGCGGCTTGTCTTTTGCATCTCTATCCTCTGGAGCATCTACATCAACGTCGTTTAAAAAACGATCAGGGCTGCCTGGTTTCATGCCTACGAGCGTGGTGACGCTGTATACTAAAAACAAAAATAATATATTCTTATTCATCCGCATCCTCCCTAAAAATATCATACAGCTACTATTAGTTTCACTCCATGCATAAAAATACAACGTATCTTGATAAATTCCCCTGAGTCTAATTTAGTTTATCCTCAATTACCCGGTTGACAAGAGCAGAAAAGCCTATATCGTTATGGATAGGGAGCAACCCTAAAAACCATAGAAAGGAATTTCAATGAGTAAATTATTTTTAACAACACTCGCTCTGGCTGCATCATGCACGCTCGCCAAAGAAAGCACAAATCTTGTTGAACTAAGCTCACAAGCAAAGTTCGAACAAGCCTTAAAAGATCACGCTGTCGTGGTTGTTGATTTTCATGCCACCTGGTGTGGACCATGTCGTCAACAAGGACCGATTTTACACCGCGTTGCAGAACAATATCCTAGTGTTTACTTCATCAAACTCAATATTGATGAAGGTGACAACAGAAACCTCAGCAGCGCCTACAATGTTGGCAGCATACCAACAATTATTTTCTTCAAAAATGGCGTCGAAGTTAAACGACCAGCCAGTGGTATTCAAAAAGAAGCAGCGCTGAAAGCTATTTTAGACAGCCTGCTCAAATAAGTCTCTAAAAAAATAATACTTAAAAAAGCCCTGCCAAAAGCGGGGCTTTTTTAATGCTTCCCCTCACAGGAAACTCACAGTATTGACTCACCGGCACACTAATTTGGTATCCTAATCAGGCCTGGGGACACAAACACAACTGTCTGTGTCTGGCAAACTCAAAAAGGGAGGACCTCGTGAAAAAAAACGTATCTTTACATACACGCATGCAATTACTACTCTGCGTTAGCTGTGCACTCTGTACTACCATGCTCCATGCAACAATTACCATCATAGAAAGCTCAAGTCAGCTTGAAAAAGAAATCACCAGCAAACCGCTGCTTGCGGTACTAGAATTTTATGGATCATGGTGCCACGTCTGCCAATCTATCCAAAAACCATTTGAAGCCATAGCCGATGAGGCAGAATTTAAAGACAAGGTCTTTTTTGCACAAATTGATATTGATGCACACAAAGATTTAAAAACAAAGTATGGCGTATTGGGCGTCCCCACCTTCATTTACTTTGAAAAAGGTAAAAAGAAACAACAAGATATGGGAGTACACAACCTGGCTGATTTTAAAAATGAGCTGCGAGCAAGTATAAAAAAACACTTTAAGCTCGGAAAATAAGAAGGCCACCATAAAAACTCAGACAGAAAAAAGAAAAATTACGCTTTCTCCGGAAAATTTACTAACTTAGGCAACGGTGAATATAAAAAAGAAGCCTTTGCCTTTTCATGAAAGTCATGTAATTGTGTATTTATGTGCCGCGCAAATACCTCCCGAGAAATATCTCCTTGCACATACTCACGTACTTGAGTAGTACCAGCAGCCTTATCAAATGCCGCAGAAAAAATAAGCGGCACGCCCGCCTTATACACAAAACTCAGGATTGTCATGAGCACTTGAAATGATGAAAAAAGTGCCGGATCGGAGAGCTCAAATTGTAGCCCCTTATAACTCATTTTTTTTCGTTCATTGTAAAAACCGAAGGGACGCGAGTGTAATCCTATTTTGTGTAAGAGTGCAGAGAGCTCCGGCCAAAAAGAATGTGGCACATGCACTGTTTCTGGTAAGGCCACACAGCGCATAGCGTATTCAGTGCCAAGCCCGGTACTAAATGGCCTTACTTCCCCCAAAAGGCCCAAAAAACTATAACCATAACAAGCTGATTTATTTTTTAAATAGGGAGAGAGTTGTGCGGGCAATTTTCCGGGTAACCCCTGCAACCTATTATAGTGTTGCATTGACGCAACAGACAGCTTTATTGGCTTTTCAAGCACATGAGCATTAAAGTACCGCGCTAATTCGCCCATCGTCATGCCATGGCGTAAAGGAATAGACGCAATGGAAATAAATGATTGTAGCCCGGGTTCAACAAGGGGCCCCTCCATTGGGTGTTTAAGCGGATTAGGTCGATCCAAAACCATAAGTGGCTTATCCGCACGCGCTGCTGCCTGCATAACCAAATACAAGGTTGAAATATAGGTATAATGACGCATGCCCGAATCTTGCAACTCAAAAACGATTAAATCCAGATCTTTCAAATAAGCTGCGTCAAGCGTCTTGCCACTGCCATTGCCAAAAAGACTCACCACCGAAATACCTGTTTTTTCATCAACCGAATTTGCCACATCATGCGATGCTTTTATAGTTCCTGAAAGTCCATGCTCCGGAACAAAAATGCACGCTATATGCACCCCTTTTTTTCTCAGAATATCTATCGTGCGTCGCCCCTGTTGATCTTTACCGGTCTGATTGGTCACCAACCCAATGGTAAGCAATCCTGTTGGTGCCATTTTTCCTGCCGCACAATATAACTGCGCTCTCGTGACCGCTTCGACTCCCAACAAAAAAAGCTCCTTGCGTCGTACCTGCTGATCACGCACCATCATTTTGCTGTGAATACCATTAGATTGTTCATGAAGTGAATACATAAGAATAGGCGTACACAAAAGACAAAGGAAACTCCCGACAAAACTACCCACACGAAAAAAATCATTCATGCGTACCTCTAAATGCAAATAATGTGGTCTAATGGTTTGCGTATAAGACTCTCAGGAGCCAAGGGCCCTCGCGCATATTTTTTAAATGATTTCTCATCAAAAGAAAAAAATTCACCATCATGATGGTGATCCATAATCACAAGCATTTTTTTATACTGGTTTGCCGCTCGCATTGTTTGCGTAAGCGTCGAGGCATACTGAGCATGCTCCATCCGTGAATCTTGCATCGCAAAAACAATCAAGTCTACTCCGTGCACTTGTTGCTTGGTAAAAAGACCATTTTGGGCAATACGCTCCACCGGAATTTTACGCGCTTTACCAACAGAGACCGTTTTACCTGACGAGTCAGCGTACCAGGGAACAAAAATTTTTTTTATATGGAAACCCTTTTTTAAAAGAAAATCAGTCGTCGCCGCACATGCATAAAGGCGATTTATGTCATCAGCAACTAAGGCAATAGATTTTGGCACCGTGCTCTGAGGATTATTGGTACGCATAGCAAATAAAAGATCGGCTCCTTGCACTGCACCATTCCTGCACGCAATAATTGATGGATGATTACATACTCTTGCTTCTTTATACCAGACATAGGCCTTAGGCACCAAAAAAGCCAAAAACCAGACTGATAGGATTTGTACAATCGATTTTATCGTGGTAAAGCCACGTTCTCCCCCGTTCATGGCTTAACCTCCTTAAGAAAAAAGCCTCGAAAAAATTTTAACGCACTTTCTAATTTCAGGATAACAATAGCAAATATTATTTCTCAAGAAATTTCTAATAAAAATTTTATACAAACAAAAAGGGGACACAATTATTTTCGTGTCCCCCTCGTGTAATCTGCAATTAAAAATAGTTAAATCAGTACTAATAAAAGAGAAAGTACTGACATAAGCTTAATTAAAATATTAAGAGCTGGGCCGGATGTATCCTTGAAAGGATCGCCCACCGTATCGCCCACAACGGCCGCACGATGCGCATCAGAACCCTTACCACCCAAATGACCTGCTTCAATATATTTCTTGGCATTATCCCATGCACCACCGCCATTGGCCATCATAAGTGCAAGCAATACACCAACGACCGTAGCACCAACAAGCATACCGCCCAGCGCTTCTTTGCCTAGGACGAAACGGACAAATACTGGTACGCCTACCGTAATGGCCGCAGGAAGCATCATTTCGTGCAAGGCAGCTTTGGTGCTAATGGCAACACAGCGATCAGAATCAGGATCCGCTGTTCCTTCCATGAGCCCGGCAATTTCTTTGAATTGACGACGCACTTCAAAAACCATCTTAAGCGCCGCTTGACCAACAGAACGCATGGTTAATGCTGAAATAAGAAATGGTACAGTGGCTCCAATAAAGAGACCAACTAAGATCGTTGGATCTACGACGTTCAATCCGGCCAAATGTGCTTCTTGAGCGAATGCTGAAAAGAGCGCAAGCGCGGTAAGCAACGCTGAGCCAATAGCAAAACCTTTACCCATTGCCGCAGTCGTATTACCCAAGGCATCCAACTTGTCGGTAATTTTTCTTACTGATGGATCGAATCCAGACATTTCAGCAATACCACCGGCATTATCAGCAATTGGTCCATAAGCATCAATAGTCATGCTGATACCGACTGTTGCTAACATAGAAACGCCCGCAAGAGATACACCAAAAATGCCCCCGCCATACAGATAAGACCAGAGAACAATAAAGGCTAAAATAATAACAGGTGCTACGGTTGATTCCATACCCACTGAAAGACCATAAATTAAGTTAGTTGCCGCACCTGATTGGCTCGATTCTGCAATTCTACGCACGGGAGAACCACCGGTGTAGTACTCAGTAATGAGGCCAACAATAATACCCGCAACACAACCGAGTACGATAGAGACAAATAGGCTCATATTGATGTCGGCGTAGCTCATATACACATAGGTAGTACCCAGAAAAAAGAGGGTGGCTATATAGAGCGCATTACGCAACATCGCTGATGGCGCAAACCGTAAAAATAAATTAGAAAAAAGACCAACAGCTGAACCAACCAGGCCAAATACCGCCAACATAAGCGGAAAAGTCCAGTAAACCATATTGGTACCGTAGGCTGTGGTGGCCAACACAATAGAGGCTATCATCGAACCAACATAGGATTCATAAATATCGGCACCCATGCCAGCAGTATCACCAACGCAGTCACCAACATTATCGGCAATAACGGCAGGATTACGCGGATCATCTTCAGGAATACCCGCCTCAATTTTTCCGACCAAATCAGCGCCAACGTCAGCAGACTTGGTATAAATACCGCCGCCAACACGGGCAAAAAAAGCAACCAAGCTCGCACCAAAACCAAAACCGGTAATCATTTTTACAAAATCTGGATGATCGGCAAAGAAGTAGAAAATGACTCCAAGGCCCATAAGACCAAAACTAGCAACGGCAAAACCCATAACGCCGCCGCCAAAAAGAGCCATTAAGAATGCTGCATGCTCACCTTCACTTTGCGCTGCCATGGTGGTGCGTACGTTTGCCTTGGTGGCAGCACGCATACCAATAAAGCCCGTCGTCAATGAGCAAAGAGAGCCAATACCAAAGAAAAGTCCAACCAATGGGCCCATGGCATAGCTCAAAATAAGAATGCCGGCCAAAACAACCACTGAAATAATTTTATATTCTTCCTTTAAAAAGGTCATCGCGCCATGCGCAATAGCCCCAGCGATTTTAGCAGCCTTGTCATTTTTTACTGAAACCGCCCCTATCTTTGCAAAAAGGTAGGCAACAATTGCCAACCCCAGTAAGGCAGTACTGCTAATCAATGCAAAATGCCCAACAACCATAGACGATCTCCCTATAATGATTTAAAAAATAACCCTAACAAATGCAGGCATAGCTTACCGAGTGTGAAACCCAAAGAAGCATAGCCTGGAAACCACTTTTATAGTACTGAAAACCCTAATTTTGTAAAGTTATGCACGTTTTCGAACACCTAAAAACTCATATGGAACAAAAAATAACTAAAGAGCTCTCATAAAAAACATTTTTATTATTTACGCTCTTTTTTTTACGGGTTACACTAGAATTGTCATTTTTTGAAAAACTGATTTTTAAAATTTTTTCTCGTGTACACTTTTTGTACCTTTTTATTCTTGGTGCGGGGGCCTTTTATGCATACCTTAAAAGTTGGCGTCCTCATGGGCGGCAAATCCATTGAAAAAGAAGTCTCGTTCAATTCCGGACGCACGGTGTGCGATCACCTAGATACCTCACGCTACACGGTAGTCCCCTTATTTCAAACTGATACAGGAATTCTCTATATTTTGCCCTGGAAGTTCCTCCACCGAGGAAAAATAAGTGATTTTGAACACCGTCTGGCAGCTGAAGCACAAGTTATTGTCTGGGATGACTTGAAAAAACTGGTTGATTTTGTCTACATAGCCACTCATGGCCGATTTGCCGAGGATGGTACACTTCAGGGTTTTTTGGAGGTACTGGGTATCCCCTATTTGGGATCTAATGTGTTGGCTAGCGCACTAGGTATGGATAAAATTGTACAGAAAAAATTCCTAACCATGCATGGTATTGATGTCGCACGCGGTATAAACCTCACCCCAGCACGCATAGAAAGTTTAGCCAAAGATAGTACTCCCCTCCTGCAAGAGCTGGATCATGAAAAGCTCTCGTTTCCTTTGGTAATCAAACCATACAAAGAAGGATCAAGCCTAGGCGTAACCATCGTCCATGAAGAAAAAGAACTTTATCAAGCATTGACTCAAGCAATGCAGGCAAGCCCCCTAAAAAAACAAGCCGTATTGATTGAAGAAAAAATAGGAGGCATGGAATTTTCTTGCATCGTGATTGCCGAAAAAAATGGCAACTGGCTCGCGTTACCTCCAACAGAAATCGTTGTTGAAGAAAATACCGACTTTTATGATTACGAACAAAAATATATGCCCGGCCGTGCAAGCAAATTTACGCCAACCCGTGCCGGTAGCGCCATGAACAAAAAAATACAAGATATCTGCGTCCGGGTAACACAAGCACTTGGCTTTAGCACCATATCTCGTGTTGACGGCTTTGTCACTGCCGACCAAAAGATTATTATCGTTGACCCGAACACTCTTTCAGGTATGGCACCTTCTAGCTTCTTATTCAGAGAAGCCGCAGAATTAAACATGAGCCACACCCAACTTATTAATCATTTGATCGAAACAGAGTTACAGCAATACGGCATGCTTGAAGCTATTGAGATGTACGAAAAAAAGAAAGCGGACCAGATGTTCACCAAAAAAATGCGCGTGGCCGTACTCATGGGCGGACGTACTAATGAACGAGAAATTTCGCTCGAATCCGGCAGAAACGTCACCTATAAATTATCACCCCAAAAGTATGATGTCATTCCCCTTTTTGTCTCAAGCACGCTCGAGCTTTTCAAACTCAATCAATCACTATTGGTCCGAAACTCAACTAAAGAAATAGAAGAACTCGTAAGCCCCAAAAATAAAGTTGCTTGGGCAGAATTACCATCAATTGCTGATTTTGTTTTCTTAGGCCTGCATGGCGGTGATGGAGAAAATGGCGCTATGCAAGGAACACTTGAAATGCTTGGATTGCCTTACAATGGTTCTTCTGTGCTTGCCAGCGCACTTTGCATGGATAAATATAAAGCAGGCCAATTTCTAAAGCATCAGGGCTTTGATGTCCCAAAACAACTCCTTATTTCGCAAGCTGAATGGCACAAAAACAAAACCGCCCTCACGCAAAAAATAACCCAAGAAATAGGGTTTCCTGCAATTATCAAACCACATGACGATGGCTGCAGTGTGATGGTGCAAAAGGCCAAAAAAGAGGCTGATGTCGCACCGGCAATTGAAGAATTATTTGCCCATGGGAAAATGACGGCACTTATCGAAGAATGTATCATCGGCATGGAGCTAACGGTAGGCGTTATTGGTAATGATAAAGCACAGGCACTGCCACCAAGCCAAGTAGTTACAACTGGCGATGTGTTGTCCATCGAAGAAAAATTCTTGCCAGGCGCGGGAGAAAACCAAACACCAGCAAACCTTCCCGCTCACGCTATTTCCTTTGTACAAAAAACAATCGAAGAACTCTATATGGCTTTGGGATGCAAAGGCTATTCTCGTATCGACTGTTTTTATCAAACCGCAGCACAATCGCCAACGGGAAAAGAACGGCTCGTGTTTCTTGAACTAAACTCACTCCCAGGACTCACCCCCGCAACCTGCCTGTTCCACCAAGCTGCTGAAGTAGGCATTAAGCCTATGGATTTCATTGATTTGATTATACAATTAGGCCTACAAGAGCATGCACCCGCACTACTCAAAACAGTGCCCGACTTCTCTGAAAAACAAGAAAATAGATGCGTGGCACACGCTCTAAAAGCAACAAGTGATACATCCTTAGTTCAAGCGGCACGCAAAGAAGTTACAAAAAAAATGAATAAACAAAAATAATAGTTTTGAAAAAAATCCCTGTACTAAATTTTGCGGGTTTATCTTTCCTTAACTCGGGAAAGATAAACCCGTTTGTTTTCTTGCAACAGAGCAACCTACAACAATAAGGCTATAATAGTGAGTTTAAAAATTATGAGGGCGGCTATTAGATTACTGAGCGATATGACCATAAGCACCCGCTGCATATCAACAGGAAGCCAAATACTTTGTAACCAAAAAAAACAGCTTTGTAAAAAACCGTAGATTATTCCTAAATACAGAGCCGCAGGAAAGGGATCGGCAACCCAATCTGTTGCCAGACCCAATACATAAATCAAGAATCCAGGTACATACAGACTATAGACCGCAATGGCAAAAAGACTTGCCATTAACGACACCCAAAAAGCCTTATAAAGACGCATCTTCATATAAAAATGAAATAACAATATCATACAAAGCGTTGCCAATGGTACATGATAGATCCCCCAGGTCATACTCCAAATCCACTCAGACAATAACCATTGATTAAGATCTGAAAAAAAAAGCATAGCTATCCTTTCTCTTAACCTCTTTTAACAAGCAAGGCGTATTTTCGACATAACCAGCAAGCCTCACAAAAACGTCCTTACTCTAACTCTTGCATGTAAAGCGCCCTTCGCACACAAATTCAGTTACTTTTTTACGCCCTGACGGCTCTTCTCGCTTTTGCAATTCAGGAGGTAATATTTCTTTTGGCGCAGGCTTACCTATGGCAAACATAGCTTCCACCGCGTAGCCATCCGGTATGCCCAGAGTTAGTTTGGCTCGATTATAATCAAAGCCTTCCATGCCATGAACTACCAAACCCTGCGCATGGCCTTGCACCGCTAAGTTTTCCAGAGCCGCCCCGGTATCAAATGAATGAGTACGTGCAGGTTTATTGTTAAGCTCAAATGTTGTACGAGAAATCACCACGATCAAAACAGCAGCGTTTTTTGTCCACGATTGATTAAAGGGCACCAATAAATCAAATAAGGGTTTCCATGCAGAAGTATCGCGCCGTGCATAGATAAAGCGCCATGGTTGACTATTATATGATGAGGGCGCCCAGCGCGCTGCTTCAAAAAGCGAAAATAATTCTTGCTCGGTAATAGATTCTCCTGACATAGCACGAGGCGACCATCGATTAAGTAACACATCCAGTATAGGAAAATCAGCAACTCTGTCTGACATACTCTCTCCTTTTTAGTTTGTTCGTTCATCAGCGTAGCAAACGAAAGAGTACTAAAAAAAGAGTCTTGCCGACTCCCTTACTCGCAGAGTATTGCATCAGACCAGTGAGTATGCGAAGCTAAAAAACAGCGCAACAAAACCTGTGGATAAAAAAGTAGCCGTAATTTTTTTAAAGGGTTGTTATGAAAAAAACAGTCTATTGCTTTTTATGTAGCCTAAACATATCATTCGCTCTTGCCAGTATAAAAAGCTCAGCCACCAGTGATCAAAAAATTAATATCGAGGTCAACTGCAATCCCGTAATCAACAATCCAATAAACAACACCCAAGCAAACACACAAACACAAACCAGCACGCAAGCACAAACGACCTCGGTAAGCCAAACAATTAGCCAAACTATCTCTCACTATTGCAGCGCCGTCTGGACAATGCTCTCACCGGCGGCTCTCCAAAAAGAGCTAGCTAACGCACAGGGACAATCAAAAACATTTTTACAACACTACAAGATACCCCTGCTTGCCGGCACCGTTATCGGTTCATATACCTGGCTCTGCGCCGAAACTATCAGAGGTGCTCAATATCTTTCAAAGGCAAATCTCTGGTCTTCATGGAAACGCGCCACACCGCTGACAACACTCCATGAAATGCCGCAAGAAGCGCTGACTCGCGAACTTCTTATAGAAATTCAAAAACGCTACACACCGCCTGATAAACCAACGGAATTTATGCTTCCCCTTATTCACTTTCTTCATGATGTAGATATCGAGCTGCAAACACTCAAACACTACGATAAAATGAACATCTGGCTCACCAAAACACGCGCATTATATATAGTGCCCTTTGACCTACAACGTTTTAGCTCAACCAGAGAACGTATGGCGCGACTGGCATTAGTTAAGAATCTGTTTCTATCCTGGGCGGCGGAATATAAATTAGAACACAATAAATCTTCGCTACTCACCCAATTAAAAAGTATGCGTCCAGACGTTATGGAGGAAATATGACCCTGATCAACAAACACCTTCTTTTAGGCTTAGCTCTCGTGCCGTCATGCGCTGAAAGCATGCAAACTCTTGATCTTATTTCCTGGCTAAATTACTTTCGTGATACGCCAGACACAACTTATGCATCCATAAAACAAACTCTTCGCGAACAAAACATAAACCCATCTGCTACCACAGCCAAAGAAAAATTAACACTCTTACATTTAGCAACCATAGCAGGCTCTGAAAACTGGGTCGATACTCTCATTAATATTGGTTGCCCAATTGACGCAAAAGATAGAGTCGGAGAAACAGCCCTTCATAAAGCAGCCAAACGGGGTTATATAACTATAGTACGCACTCTGGTCCAAGCAGGCGCTGACATACACACAAAAAACAATCAGGGAAAAACAGCTCTTGATGTTGTGGGAGCACCAATTCAATTAGGCACTCTACACAGCGAGCTGTCAGATCTGAAAGCTACGAAAAAGTTTTTAGAAAATCCTCCTGTAGAACTACCGGCACAAAGCGCATCGCAGCCCACCCCTTCAATACAATCAACCACGCTCATCCAAGCAGCAAAACTAGGCAATGCATTGGCGTTTGAACAACTTCTTGTCGCTGGCAATGATCCATATGCAACTGACTCGCAAGGGCTTAATGCGATCGATCATGCAATTCTTAATAATACCTGGCCCCACCTAAAAGATGCATTTAAAAGAGGCCGACAACACTTTATAAACCAACGCAGAAATACATACACACCACTAGTACACAAACAATCAAAAAGGACTTATGACAATGAAAAAAGCGAAGAAGAATGGCGCAATGAAATCGAAAATTATTTGAACGCACGACATCCGAAAACAAACATGGCACTCTCTTTTTCTTTATCTCACAATTTTCCCGATCTAGCAATAAGAGCTATCAACCAAGGGGCTGATCTTGAAGCGCCTGATAATGAAGGCAGAACACCACTTATCAGAGCCGCGCAATACGGTTATCCAACGATAGTAAAACTGTTACTGCAAAAAGGCGCGCAGGTAAATGCTCAAGCAAAAAATGAAATAGACTTAGCATCAGATAGAGGCGGCAAAGGAAGAACGGCGATACAATGGGCACTACGCATGACTGAAGGTGCAACTCAAAAAGGTGGACGTTATCACGATGAAGCCACAACCGTCATTATTATTAATGCACTCATGACGGCAGGAGCAGATCCCTACATTAAAGATTGTCCATGGCAATTAACGGCACTTGATTGGACGACGAGCAATAAGCAAGATGATGCTTTTAACGCACTCATAGCCGGTAGAGAAAAGCAGTTGCGTGTAGGTCCTAAAAAAGCCGCACCCGCAACAACGCCATGCAAAAACAGCACCACAGGGAGACACTTAGCGAATAACCGTCGAAGTACCAGTACGAATACCGATCCTACCACCAGTTGCCAGTGAACCCGCACCGCCCATGCCACCAAGCAACATCTTAGCGTCATCATCACCAAAGCGAATACCCGCGCCAAAAAAGACGTTTGCATTTTTCTTACTTGCAAAATCATCGGCACCAAAGGTGAGATAAATATTACGCATAAGATACATACGGTTTAACCACTTCAAATGCGGACGACGATCTTCTTGACGATTCCAGCCGGAAAAATCAAAGGCTTCCAAACTCGTAAGCCAACGAAAATTCTCCGTACGTACCGGCATATCAACATCAAGCGCCAAGCCGGCAGCCCCTTCAAACAGTCCGAATCGCAATGCAACATTTTTAAAAACTTTACCAAACTGGAAACCAAGTTTAAGCGTATTACGGTTATAGACATCGAGTTTTTCGTTGTAGATAAAACGCAATTTATCTACATCATCTAATTTCATACAACTGGTATCAATAGGTCTGTTTTGATCATCGACATAGTGCTTATACACATCATGCCGTGTACGATAGCCACGCTCGGAGCTCACTAGCTGGAGCTGATAAAAATGATCCTCATTGGGGTGCAAGCGCACGTCAAAATAACCTTTGGCGTCTGAATGATTATAGTTCTCTGCGGGTCTATGCATTGACTCTACGTGCGCATCAAATACAAATTGCATGCGATCCATTTTGGCAAAATAATTACGCAAGCCCTGCGTAGCATATTGCAAGTCGCGATACGGCCCGTCATCATTAACCAATTTACCCAAAAGACCGCTGCCATCATTAATTTTTTTAGCCACACATGATGCTTGCCCTATGCCATCACGCGCTTGAATACAGGCTTGTTCAAGCGCATCGGTCGTCGATTCAAGCCGCGTTGCAATGCGACAAAAATCGCGATCAAAAACATCGGAAATTCGAGCAATACTTTCTTTGAATGAAGGAAAGATGTCATTATCCAATCTGTCGGCCAGTCGATTTACATCAGAACCTATATGTAAAAATCGATCCAATTGTTCCTCATTACGTCCAAAAACACGCTCAAGAGTAGAAGAAAAAGAAGCGAGACGATCGGCCGTTGCACTCAAATTATCAAATGTTTTTTTACCTTGCTCAGCACCTTGAGCATCGCCAAAAACCGTGCAGAATGAAGCAGTCACCCGCTCAACATTGTCGGCAATCGCATTAAATTTTTTGAGCAGATCATCTATCGTTGGTGCTGGCGCGCCACCAGGAGACAACACGGCACCTGAAGCAAGCGCTTCTTGACCTGGATCACCAGGCACAATCTCAAGATATTTTCCGCCAAGCAGACTCTGTGAACGAACCACCGCGCGAGCATTACGATAGAGGGTATATTTTTTTAAGACCATAACCGTAACATTGGCTTGTGGCCCATCAGCAAGCTGTATCTCTTTTATCCATCCGACTTTTACGCCCGCTATTTTTACCTCTGCTTTTTTTGATAAACCATTGCTGTCCGGGCATTGCACGATATAAGGAGTATAGCTTGTCGCATCAAAGCGAAAGGCGCCAACTTGAAGACCCAAATAAACTAAGATGGCTAGCGCGGTCAATACAAATATGCCCACGCGCGTCTCTACCGTAACGTGCAAGTAAGTTCCTTTTTGAAATCAAAGCCAATAGACTTTTTTTATCTTACCAGCAAAGGAAATGGTTCCTTCACTCTCTTGGGCATCGGCACACTCGATAATAGCATACGCTCGCTGTGTCACTTCGTTCACCGTTGCCGATGATAAGACACAAAACACCAAGGGTTCACCCGCTAAACGTAAGATAGAGTGTATACTTTTTGGCAAAGTAGTGAAGTCTTTGCCATACAGTGGCGTCATAAGCTTTTTAATTTGCTCTGCCGTAGGGTTTTGCAGTGGCGCATTTTTTAGCATGTCCTGAACAACACTTTTGCGATTTTCTTCATCACCTGCCTGTGCTCGTTTAAAGTCAAAAAGTCCGCACACCGAGTCGGAAAGAAGCAGTGGATCAATCGCAGATGTTTGTGACCAGGTGGTAAAAAGATCGGTCAAATAAAAAGACGGTCTTTTACCCTTTGCATCAGAAGCTGTTGGCGGCTCATAAAAAAGCGCTCGTCTAAAAGGGGCAAACGATTTTTCAGTAAGTAATTCAGTTACATCATTGAGCTTATACGACCTTTTTTTCAAAAAAGATTCAAGCGCGGCAAACAGTTCTGTCTGTCCCGTTGTTTTCTGCAAAAGTGCACAGACTTCTTGCATCACTTTTTTCATATCTTCTTTTGGATTGCCTTCACCTTTAAACGCATGCTTTTTAAAATCATACAGCTGATTAATATTTATTTTGCCACATTCTGCTGCAACACAGATACGAAGCTGAGCATCGATACCATCAGCGTCTTGCGTCAACTTAAATTGTTGCCAACGATTTAAGTTGGGCATCACCCGCTCAAGAAGCCGCTTAAGGGGAGCGTTGCTTGTATCAGTTTTTGCTCTGTTCTCCTGCTTTTTTTCTGTTGCGGGAAAATAAGTCAGCTGACTCAGCGCCACCTGCGCCCCACTTAACGCTAAAGAACGTGCTTTTTCCCGATCAATCATGGCACGCATGAAAGGAGCGTACACCTGCCCTTTTACAAAAAGATAGGTAACCATCCCCACCGAAAGAGAGATAAAAAGCAGGGTAAAAATAAGGATAAAGCCATGGTTTTTAACCGCATTCATCTGCATTACATCCCTCTTACATCCATTGGCGCCGCAAGCATATCATCATAATGCGCATACAGCTGTTCTTGAAATTCTGGTGGCATATCTTGCACCCAGGACATATCATACTCGGGCGCCGGATTGCCGCTATTGGCAGACACAGCAGGTTCGCCCGCACTCGACTCCTGTGAGACACGCATTGAGCGATTATTCGAAGGTACCCCATCTGATACCCTCACTATTCCGGGAAATCCCGTCGGTTGGCCAGATACTCTCTGCACTTGACGCGGCGCACCGCTGCGCGCCATCATCGAAGCACGCATACCCGGATTTCTCATCAGAGCAGCCTCTTTTTCTTGCAAGGCTTGTATTTTGCGCATCGTTTCGCCAAAATGTTTCTTCGCTTCTTCGCGACTTTGCGGCATTTGTTCGTCTTTCTTTTTTACCCGCTCTTGCTCATCGGTATCAGCCTCAAAATCACCAAAGCACGCCCGACCAACAGCCCAAGTAAACTCAAAGGAAAATTCGCGAGCTTTTACATCGTCCCACAAAACCAATTTCATAGTAACAAAATCAGGAAGTTCTTTAGGCTTTTCTTTTTTCTCCGAATCTTTTTCGTCAGATTTTTTTTCTGACTCTTTATCAGACAATTTCCATTCTTTTGATTCTTTGTACTCGTATTCTTTTTTCTTTTTCTTTTTAGTCTCTCTCTTTGCACTCTCGTCACTCTTTTTTTCAACGGCTGCCGTGTAACTCACTGAGCATGATTTTATGCCCGTTATTAACTCAAGCTGGCGCACTGGCTGTGTTGCATCGGAAGCAAACGCCGCAAAATCAAGTGGATTATATGCTTCTTGACGCATCAGGCGATAAGAGGCAGGCTCATCTTTTTCTTTTAGCAAGCGATAGACAACTCGGGCCATACGCGGTTTTGCAAAGCCCGCACGATCGCCGCTCCAATAGATATTCAATGGATTGGCGGTAATACAGGTAAGCACTTCAAACTGAACATCTTTATTCACGCCATAGAAAATATGGGTAAGTGGCTTCTCTTTTTTCTGCGCATCTTGTTCTTGTTTTGCTGGTTTTTGTCCCGGCTGCACTTTTTCTTTTTCTGTTTCTTTTTTTGCAGTTGTCGGCTTGAACGCGCCGCTCAGATCTCGATCAAATTGCTGATAGACCAGTATCGCCCGCTGATGCACCGATGCAATAGTATCGGCAGCACTCATAGCTTTACGCAGCTGCGCAAAACTCGTAAAGAGCCCAATCGTAATAAAACCGGAAATAAGTATTGAAACAAGAAGCTCAAGAAGAACAAAGCCGTAAGGCTTATCACTGGCTCCCTGCCGCCCAATTCGAAAAAAACAAGACGAAAACAAAAGCTTTAAGCAAAAAAAGAAAATCATCGCGAGCCCTTCTCTTTGGCTTGTGGGGGCTTGAAAAAGAGAGCAGTCAATGTCTCTTGCTGTGCGCGGCCATCCTCTTGCCATTCAGCCGTCACTCGTTCACTGTAGAGTGCTGCTACTCGCTTAAGCATCGACTTGTCCGACGCAGGATTAACTTTATAACGCAAAACAGTGTCAGGATTTTCAATTTTTTTCTCAAGGGAAAACTGCTTTGCATCTTCTTTTTTAAGAAATTCACGGCGCGCCTGAAAAACAAAATTTTTCATAACAATGCTGCGATGCATGCGTTCCGAATAAGTGGCCACCGTAAAAAGCATGCGCGACTGCAACATAATAATCGGTACCATACTCAGCGCAAATAAAGCCAACGCAAATAAGGTTTCTATAAGGGTAAAACCGCTATGGTTTTTGTAAACTATCATACTCTCTCAATTGCGCTGAAAATGGATTAAGCACCAGACCAACCGCTTGTGCTTTGCCATTAAATAGATCATTTTTATCAACTAAATTTATAATAACGTCTTGCGCTAAGCCTTCGGGTACCAAAAAAAACCAAAACATGGCTTTTTCTTTTTTGGTACGGGCAAGCGCATCAACTCGCTCGATAAATGCAGCTTTTACTTCAAAATTATCAGGAATAGAAATTTCTGAGGTTATATAAGCCCCCGCAACCGGCTTAAATTTATATTCCCCAAGCTTTTCTTTGCTATTCTCAGGGCGCGTATCAAGTTCAGCGGTTTCGGCCAAGAGCCCGATTGTTCTTTTGCCAAAATCAACCGAAATGGCATGAATTTTTTGGGTCATGAGCGTTTGCTGCATACCAAAACTCAACAAACTATTAAAACGGGCAATAAATTGGGTACGTTCATACGAGGGATTACCTCTGCGTATAAATCGAGGGATGCTGATAGCTGCCAATGCACCTATAATGGCTATGACAACTATCAGCTCTATAAGCGTAAATCCGGAACTCTTATTCAGCTTCAGCACTTAGGTGCTCTTCTTTGGGAGATCCTGGGCCATTAGGACCATAGGAATAGAGTTCGTATGCTTTTTTACCACTACCGGCAGGATTAAGTTTATATACAAACTTATTATCCCAACCGTCTATTAAATCGTCTTCGCTAATTGTTGCGCCGCCGCCTTGCACCCAACGTTTTTTATCCTTTTCTTCCTTAGGTCCCTTCACCAAATCATCCAGCCGCGTAGGCAATTTTTGCACTGAAAGACGATATTGGCCTATTGCAAAAGCAATATTACTCATACGGGTAGTCGTGCGATAACGACTTAAAGCATCATACGCTTTTCTGATGCCCATAAAACCGCCAACCATAACCGCTATACCGATTGAGACAGCGATTAAGACCTCGATCAGCGTAAAGCCACCGCGGGCTGAAGAAACCGCAACATTCATAAACAACTCCTATAACCTAGCGATACTACTTAATCATTGCTTGTGCCGATTGCATCATTTTGAAAATTGGTGCCATAATGGCCAAAATAATAAAGCCAACAACAAGCGCCATCACCATGAGCAAAATCGGCCCCAAACTCTCTGTCAACGTGTCTGCTATCTCCCCCAGATCCTCCTCATAATTTTGCGCAACCGTTAATAACATTTTATCCAATTGTCCCGATTGCTCGCCGGTATTAATCATGTAAATAGCAATGGGCGGAAAAAGATTGGTCTGCTTCAGGTACTGCGCAATTTTACCCTGCTTAATAATTTTATCACGAGCCTGATTGAGTACGTCAACCAAAATACGGTTATCAACGACATTGCATACAATATCCAATGCTTGCGCTAAGTTTACGCCACCTTCAAGTAAAATGCCAAGCGTGTAGCAAAACTGCACAATAGCGCTTGTTCGAGTAAAATAACCGACTAAAGGAAGCCTCAGTTTAAGGCGATCGATAATCTTACCGCCATAGGGAGTAGACTTCCAATACCGAAAACCGATAACAACTAATACAATAACAACAATCATATACAACCAATAATGCACAAAGGTATTTGATATACCAATTAACAGGGTTGTAATCGTCGGCAATTTCATTTTTTGTGCGGTAAAAACACCGGAAATAGCCGGCACAATACCGACCATCAAGCCAATAACAACTAAAAAGGCAACAACTGCTTGAATAATGGGATAGCGAAGCGCATTTTTTACTTTTTTTTGTATCTCTTCACGCCGTTCCATATAACTAATCAGTCGCTCAAGAATCATTTCGAGCTTGCCGCTTGCCTCACCTGCACGCACTAATTGCACATAAATGGTATCAAACACTTTGGGATATTTGGCAAGGGCATCGGCCAATGAACTGCCCCCCTTAACTTCATCTTTCACTGCAATTAATATTGACTGAAGCGGCCCCTCAAATTGATCTGAAAGCAACTCAAGAGCTTGTAAAAGGGGCACTCCCGATCTGAGCAATACTGAAAATTGTCGGGTAAATAAAATTTTGTCTTTGACCGATACTGAGCCGGCAAACAATCGCTTCCACCACGGCTTGCGCGACTCTTCCTGCGCCGGTGCTATTTTTATAGGAAATAATCCCTGCCTGACTAATTGCTCTTTCACCCCCTCGGCCGAAGGTGCGTCAAGGTATCCTGAAACTCGTTTGCCTTCTTTTGAAAAAGCTTGATAAGAATAAAACGCCATTTAACAACCCTTTACCATTCTCCCGATCCATTTTTTTTAATCTGAGTTTTTTGTTCTTGTATAGTATAAATGATTCATGCTAGGATGTATCTTTGATTATTAAAATACTTTTTTTAGAAGGTTCTTTTCCATGAAAATGAACTTCGTCTTTAAGGGACTCCTTGCAGGAATTCTCTTTGTTCAGCTCAACACCCAAGCAAATGCTACAATTGACCACACTCAAGCCCTCAGAGCTCCCATCAACTTATCTGCTTCCGGTATTGATGCTTTTTTACGCACGACCTTCAATAATCCGCTCTATATAAGTGATATTTTGCCGCACGATTTTTCTCATTTTATTCAACTCTTACAACACAGCAAAAGCATGACGCAGCATCGTCGCGCCTACATTAAATCAGTCATAAAATTGTTTGGCAATAAAATAAAAGGCGCGCAGTATATAAACGCGTATGCATTCTCGCTCATGCTTGATCAATTGCCCGATTTATTACAAGAACACTTTTCACTAAAACGATGCCTTGATCCGCTGTATAGTAGAAAAAAAGTATATTCTATTTTAGAAGAAACGTTTTTAAATAAATTCGATACGTTTAAAGAAAAGCCACGAGAGTTTTTAGACACTCTTTCTCATGACATTGTCGAAAGCCTGCAAAAAGAAGCAGACCTTATCACTGAAGATATCTCTACCGAACAGCTGCGCCAATCAATTGTACGCTTTTTAGAATCTTGCGTAAGTAAGTTGGTTTGGAGCCCAGAAGATCACGACGCAATTTGGAATTCGGTAAAGAAAATATCATTACAACTAGAGGTTCTTATCGATCGCGCTATCATCATCGATTCAAGCGATCTGGATGACCTGTATTGGTCCTTAATTCATCGATTCTGCTTCTTCATTGATATCACTGGTTCAGATTTACCGCTCGAATTTTATGAAAAAATTCGTAATGATATTGCCATAAACCAACTTTTGCTTTTAGAGCTTGAGGAACAGGAAAAATCTATTGAACCTAAAGTTCTTCACCTTAAGCGAGCACTGATGAACGGTGAAGCAAAAAAACGAGCACTTGATAATGGCATTTTAGCAAGACGCTAATAAAAAATTACAAACCGCAGAACCTTTTTAATGCGCAGACGGTAGACTCATAAGCGCAGCAAGAGCCTCATCACTCAATGCCACCTGGTATAATGCCTTATCATTCCAATTAAGCTCTTTTGGCTCAAACATACGGTGAAAACATATTCCTGTGTCTGCGTCTATAATGAATGAAAAAAGGCCAGTCTGACGGGTAGCATTGGCAAATTCTACATCACCTGGCACCGATACGAACATGAGATCACGCCCTGTTTTTGCATCGCGACGAATCATTGCCTGTCCGTGTTCCCGTATAAAAGCGTCAATATCTTGCACAAAAGTATGATACAGCAAAACTCGCTCATGCAAACGCACATCACTTTCATAATAGGCACGCACTCTTTTATATTTTTCGCTGGATGAATCTCGATACCCTTCACGCATATACTCATCTTCAGGAGAGAAAAGCCAACCACGAATATTATGCGCCCATCTACCTAGCGAGGTATAAATCAGCTCAATAAGCCCCGGGCTTTCTTCTGAGCGAGGAATTTTATACAGATGCCACGTCACCTTATTCTTACTGTCTTGAAAGGTTGCGATCCACGGGCTTTCTTGCTGCATAGCCTGGTTAAGCAATGAGACAGGCTCATGTGTTTCATCAGCCAATTCTTCCAAAATATTTATCGCTTTTTGCGGTGCTGGAGCACTGCTAACTACCGCAGAATCTACTTCGTCAGCCTCATCTTTATCTTGGCTATCACCGAGCACATCAGCCTGTTCTGATGCAGCATCCATCTGACCGCTTATTGTTTGCTCTTTGTTTTTTTTCTTATGTCTCTTACGCTTCTTTTTCTCTTTTTCAGCTCCAGCAGTTTGTTCACCACAAGAAATACTTACTGCTGGCGAAGCCTTTTCTCGAGCATCTGCCAAAACGTTCCCAACTCCATGCATCCCCGGCAAAAGCTCTTGGGGTACATCTGAGCGATAGGCATATTTTTGCAGAGAAGGATTCACGGAAATAACCCACGATAATTCAGCTATAAGAGCCGCATATAACTCCTGCATATGAGAACGCACTAATTCATAGTCATGCACAACATCTGCAGTCTGCTTTCGTTGCCGGTGATACCGCATTTCATGGATAACACCATCCTTCAATTGTTGAACCTCTAAGCGACGTCCATCGGTAATAAGTTTTGAAAAATAGGCTATCTTTTCTCGGATAGTATTTTTTAAGGCCAAACACACCGTGCTTTTTTTGTCTTGCATGTAATCCGTCCACCAATCAGACACGGAAACGAACGCTATAATTTTTTCCCTCAAAGAAATAATCTCTCTTTTGACAAGCGCAAACTGCAATTTTGCATCAAAAGCATGTGCTATCCACTGAACCTCTTTATCAGATGATTTTGATAAAAGAGCAACGATAGAACGAATTTCTTGTCCTGATCCAGCCCTCAAAATATCCGCTTGCCAAGCAAAGTTACGGTAAATAAGAGACACGGCAAGCGCCTCTCGCGACTGTGGAGAAAATGCCAACGTTTCGTCAGGACCCACTACTTTGGTTAACTCTGCATCAGCCTGATCCATACGCGGCGATGTTTCATTATAACTATGCGTCAGCCAGATAATATAATCCTGGGCATACAAAGCACTTGCAAGCGTACAAAGATTCTCAGCGTACAAAATGAGATCTGCACCAGAGATATCTTTTTTACCGTCAAAACCAACTATGGCACGCAGCATATCCCGCTTCCAACGGTTATTCATATTCGGCTGATAAAAAGAATTCCACGACTCAGCATGCAACTGCTGCATATGCGCGGCAATACCAAACAAACCGAGTATTAAAAATTTTTTAAAAAATAAACGTAAAAGCTGACTCATAGCAACTCCATTTTCTAAAAGATTTTTATAATCCACTATCCTGATAGCACGCGCTTTGGCTTATCATAGAACAACCTCCGTTTTAATCATTGCCTATCGCTAACATCGGCATGGTCTTGGTTATTTTTCTGCTCATCTTCATGCACTGCTGTAGGTGAGTTAAGTGATACTTGTTCAAGCTCCCGCTCGGGCGTTGCGGCCAACTCGCGATCACTGCCGACTTGCTCATCGCTAGATTCGTGGGCACTCGCGTCTTCTACTTCGGAGGATGTCTGACTTGCGTAACCTGTTAAACTCAAAACTTTTTGATACGCATCTTGATACACGGTATCATCAGACTCATCTACAAGCAGCTCCAAAACCTGAACATAACAATCACGCGCGTGCAAGTTATCATCTTGAGCGACATACAAATCCCCTAGTCTTAAGAATGCTTCTGCACGTCGGCGATAATCTTGATCATATTCAGCAACATAGGTAGAACATGCTAGAGCCTCCTGACTATCGCAATCTTCTTTCTGCACTAAATCAGCACCTCTATAAAAATAGACAGTACATAATGCAGCACGGGAACGGTTCTGCAATTCAGGGTAAAGACTTTGCTCATCGACAATTTTTAAATAGAAAAGAGCTTGGTTATCATCTCGGAGTAAACCATGACCACCGCGTACCAATAAACCTGCCGCGCTCAGTGCAGCTCTAAATCGCAATTCATGCATCGTATCCTGCAACACAGTATACGCAGTAACATACCAAGAAAAAGCTCGCACATAATTACTTTCCACTTCTCCCGGAATACCCGTCTTGGCTATATTGCCCTGCACTATGTACATATCTGCTTTTTGCTCAGCAGAAAAAGAATCGGGGCTCTCTTGAATTATGGCCTCTGCCTGAGCGATATAACGCGCTGCCTGCACCACATTTTTGGGCAATGTTTCATGCCCTAAAAAAAACATCTTCCCCAGAAGCACATACGCCTCAAACTGTAGTGCGGTATCAGAAGAAGCCAACAATGCTAATTCCAAATTTGCTTGCGCATGGTTCCAATTTTGAGGAACTTCTTCAGTGCCCTCGAATTCTATTTTTGCCAGATAATAATAGGCGGTCGCAAACAAGATTCGTTGAGCAAATGGTATATCATCAGGAGTTGCTGTATCAAGGTCAACCAAGTCATTAAAATAATGCCACGCAGCTCCTGTATTTCTTTCCATACCATGTCCACCATAATAGTAGATTTGGCCTAACATAAGAGAGGCTTTTCTCTGTGCAAATTGATCAACTGTTTGATTTGCCGCTCGGTTAAAAAAGAAAAAAGCACGCATATAATCAGGAACCTGACCATCAGTCCCCTCATAATATAATTCCCCCGAATGCAAATCATTCCGCGCAATTTGGCGTTGGTCTGCTAATTCATCTGCAGGCGTATACCAATTTTTTGCCATAATGGGCATAGTGGACACAAGTACTAGGAATAACAACATTCCGTATTTAATCATATTCATAGAAAAAAGCCTCCATTTAATCATTCAATCTTACAAACTTACAAATCTGGTATGCACCACTAACCCCAATCACCCACCGGATTCTGGTGGTGCCGGGAACGACTCCTGCTCAACTACCGGCTGCAATAAAACGCTCAATCTATCCGCAGCTTGGTCATACAGTGCAAAAAAATCCATGTCATGCTCGGCTTCTTCCGTAGTCAAATGCAAGATGATACTATAACAATCCACCGCATGTTGAAATTGTCCCCACATCTCAAGCAGATCGCCCATAGATAAATACGCCCTCGCAATCAATAAACGATCAGCGCTGGGTAACGCAGATGAAATGAAATCGTATAAATTTAAAAACTTATCAAAACAATCCCAAGCAGCAACAACATCTTGTTCTATGCCATATCCACCGATGTAGTATAACCGCCCCAAATGCGCTAAGGCCTGTTTTTTTATCCATAGATCAACATCCTGATTTGCAGCTCGTTCAAAAAAGGAGACCGCACCGGCATAATCAGGAGCCCCAGCCACACCCTCAGACAAGTCTTTCCCTCGCTGCAAATCAATGCGCGCGTTTTGAACTCGCTCAACAACAATCTCTTGCTCAAACGAAGGTATCACATCTTCGGCATAAAAAAATGGACTCGTAAGAAAAATAACAAAAATAACCCTGTTACCCATTTTCATGTAAAAACTCCATTTTTAGGTATGTCGCCAGGGAAAAACCCTGTTTTTACCGCCCCATCATTTCTTAGTATAAACAAAATTGATTCTATCATTTTATGACAAATAGTCAATACTGATTGGCAAAAGAGGAGAAAAATCGCAAAACACCCCTTCCCCCTCAAGCCCCTATTTTGGGCCAAATTTAGGTAAAAACAGGAGGTACGCTGCCCTTTTTTTTACCCGCACCAGTAAAAACCTCCGTTTTAACATACGCCCTCGCCCAAAAACTCATCTCCTATCGCCTTCTCGGCAAGAATTGACAAACAGGTAATTTTTGATACAGTTATAGCGATAAATAAATAAAAAAAGTTTTTCAGAAAAAAGACAATATTATGAAAAAATTTAAACAAATACTAAATTCCCTCACACTCAGCACACTCATTGTCCCCTGCGTGATAGGCATGGAACCAGGACATTTCCCTTTTCAATCACAAAAAAGTATAAGTATCCTGCATTGGGGTAAAAAAACTATACATGATTTACCCCCCAAAGAAGAATCTTCCCATGAAGATACTGAAGAAAGCGCGCTCCCTGCTCAAGAGGATTTGAAGGTATCACTTGCACAAAAAACGTACGGAAATCAAGCACTAGGCTCCTTAGCGGCACACAAAAAAAAATGGGATGATACGCTTGAAGAAGCTCGCAATGAAATCAGTCACTCACAAAAAAAAATAAACCAGAATGCACTCCCTCAAGAAGCAACCTACTCTATGGCCTGCGCCTTAACCAATTATTTTGCAAATGCATTAGCTGCCACCACCGACACACAAGAAAAAGCAATACTTGCTCAGTACATCACCACATTAGAAAGCTTAATTGCTATCCAAAAGCACTTAAATGACATCCTGCGGGACGCAGGAAAAATAACAAAAAATAAGACTGCCGTCAGTTATTTGAAATCTGCCAGCAAATCTTTTGCTCGCCGTTTAAAAAGAGCACAAAACCACGATAAAAAAACCATTCTCTCAGACTGCATTGTAGAAATCAGAACCGCTATCAATAAGCGGCAATTCCCACACCAGGAACCCACACTGGAACCAAAAAAAATAAACCCTCCGGCAACCGCACCGAGTATACCTACGGGCAGCCTGCATCCCTTTAAACAATACGTTAGTAAAACTCTCAAAGTTTTCAGAGAAATAACGCAAGCACGCGTTGAGAACGCGCTATTTGAAGCAGAAAAAACAAAGACTGTAGCACCGCTCCAGCAGTTGGTGACAAGCCTAGCTACCCAGATGGTTGATACTGACACAAATGGTGATGAACAAAAAGTATTAAACGACTTCATTAACCAACTACAAGACGAGACACGCAACCTCCAATCACGCTTAAAGCAGCAAACCGAAACAGCACCTCCTCCAACATGTTCGAACGACACGGTTCACTTTTATAATCACCGAAACAAAAATAAAAACCACAAAAAAACCGAACCCATAACGAACATTCCCGGAGAGCAGAGCATAGCATCAGCGACGCCCGCTCCAGAAAATAACCTCTCTGATCAATCATCAAACGCCATTATGCCCAAAGAACAATTTCAAACCATCTTGGAAGCGGTAAAAATAGAATACCAAACGTCAAAAAGTTTTAATCATTTAGACGAAATTCTGGACGCTTTAATAGCAAAAGGGGCTTCTCGATCTCCAGAGGCCGCCACGCTTATCTTCTTAAAAAACCATCCCCTGTATCTTCTGTACGACTTTACAACACCCAACCAGGCAACTAAGTTATAGCTCAGTTCACGACCCTATGGTATAATTAACCATTGTTTATCTGGTTTTTCGGTAATAGAGAGAGCTATATTCTTGCAAAAAATTTACAAGAATCAGGCATTTTAACCATATACGGGGTATCGCGATGAAATCGACGATCGTGCGTAAAAAATTCTTCGATTTTTTTATCAACCGTGGCCATCAGAAGGTTGCCAGCTCATCTATTATTCCCGCGCAAGACCCCACTATTTTATTCGCCAATGCCGGGATGAACCAGTTTAAAGACCTATTTTTGGGCCTAGAAAAAAGAAACTATACCCGTGCAGTCACCATCCAAAAATGCGTACGCGCTGGCGGCAAGCATAATGATCTGGAAAACGTTGGTTTTACCCGTCGCCACCTCACTTTCTTTGAGATGATGGGCAACTTTTCCTTTGGTGATTACTTTAAAAAAGACGCCATTCAGTATTCCTGGGACTTTCTTACAAAAGAAATGGGCCTTCCGGTAGAAAAATTATATGCCACGGTGTATAAGACAGATGATGAATCCTATGACCTTTGGCATACGATGATCGGCATCCCAGCCGAACGCATTCAGCGTCTGGGAGAAAAAGAAAACTTTTGGCAAATGGGCGACACAGGCCCTTGCGGCCCCTGCACCGAACTGCACATCGATCGCGGCCCAGAATATGGTTGCGCCGATATCACCAAGTGCGGCCCTGCATGCGATTGCGATAGATTCTTAGAAATCTGGAACATGGTCTTTATGCAATTTGATCGCCAGCTAGATGGCAGCTTTAAACCCCTCAAACAGACCGGCGTTGACACCGGTATGGGCCTGGAAAGACTGTGTACAATAGTGCAAAACACCGATTCGGTCTATCAAACCGACCTTTTTATGCCTATCATTAATCGCATTGAAAAATTGACCGGCATCATTTACGCTCAACAACCGGAAAATCTTAAAGCAGCATTTCACGTAATAGCCGATCATATTCGTTCATCGACCATGATCATTGCTGATGGATGCGCCCCATCGAATGAAGGACGCGGTTATGTGCTCCGTAAAATTATTCGTCGCGCAGCCCTTTTTGCACAGAAGCTGACCAATAAAAATATCTTTCCCGAGCTTTCAGCGACTGTTATTCAAGAACTTGGCGACATATATACCGAACTCAAATCACAAGCACAGTTGGTACACACTGTGCTGGACAGCGAAGTAAAAAAATTCTCCGCCAACCTTGTACGCGGCAAACAGATTTTTGAAAAATACTGCCAAGAAAGTAGCGCAACCAAGACAATCACCGGCATACAGGCATTCAAGCTCTATGATACGTATGGGTTCCCTACCGAACTGATTAGCGTACTCGCACAAGAACAGGGCTTCACCGTCGACATGGCTGGATTTGAACAAGAGATGCGCAAACAGCAAGATCAATCAGGGCAAAAGAAAAAAGAAGAACTGCACGTTGACTTGCCTGAATCTATAACTACAGAGTTCACCGGCTATACCGAACTAGAAACAAAAACAGAGATAACGGCACTCATACATAATGGCACCGTTGTCAGTTCTGCACCCGCAGGAAGCCAATGCTATGTGATCACCAAGAAGTCGCCATTCTTTATCGTCGGCGGCGGCCAAGTAGAAGATGAAGGTTGGCTCAAAATTGGTTCCCAGCTGGTTGACACAGAAGAAATTCGCTTTATCGGCACCGCTATTGCGGTAAAAATTACCACGCCAGCAGCACTTGCCGTAGGCGAGCAAATCACTGCAATTATCAATAAAGAACGACGCGCCAATACCATAAAAAATCATACGGCTACCCATCTACTACAAGCAGCGCTCGTCAAACTCTTGGGGCCACAAGTAAAACAGGCAGGCTCATTTGTCCATCCAGATTATCTCCGCTTTGACTTCACTTATTCTGAAAACGTGGATAGCCAGATGATAGCTGACTTAGAAAAAATGGTGAATGCAACAATACAAGAAAATATACCCGTCACCATTGAAAATACTACTTACGCTGATGCAGCCAAAAAAGGAGCTACGGCTTTCTTTGGTGATAAATATAATCCTGAAAATGTACGCATGGTAAGCGTTCCTGGGGTAAGCATCGAACTCTGCGGCGGCACCCACGTACGCGCTACGGGTGATATTGGCTGCTTTAAAATTACCGAAATTTCTGCGCTATCAGCAGCACATCGCCGCGTTGTAGCAGTCACTGGTCCGCGCGCGGTGGAATTATTCCAAGAATCGTTTGATACCATCAAAGCACTCAGCAAGGAGTTTAAGGTAAAACAAGATGAAGTAGCCACCGCAGTAGCCAAGCAACAACTCCATATAAAAGAGCTGCTTGCGCAGATCAAGCTACTCAAAAAAGAACTCAATGCCGCACATATGCCTCAAATGGTACAGCAGATAGAAACAATTGGATCGCTGCCCGTTTTATGTGCACTTTTATCTGATACAACCAACGAAGAACTGCGCGATATCGCGGCACAATTGAACGTTAAAAAACCCGGTCTTTATTTCTTGGCGAATATACAGGAAAACAACACTTTCTCATTTTTGTGTGCACTTGCACCACAGCTCACAGCAAAAATATCGCTCAAAGACCTGGCTGCATGGCTACAGAAAGAACATGGCATACGTGGTGGTGGATCAGCAACGATGCTCCAAGGTGGCGGCACAGGGCTAAGCCCTGAATTTATCACAGCACTCAAGCAATGGATCGCTCAAAACCAAAAGTAATCATATCTACTTACAAAAACACAAAAGAGGCACCAGTGAGTGCCTCTTTTTCATAAGTAGGTAATATTTTTACCAAAATTTTTGACAGAGAGAGCAGTCTGGAGTATTGTGCTGGGTTAATGTAAGGTTTTAATCTTGGACTCTTTAGCTCGGGATACCATATGATCATCTTCTGGATAAAAAATATAAAAAGATACCAACACAGTGCACTCATAGGCACTCTCATATTTTCTCTATCACTGCGGGCAATGGAACCTCAAAACAGACGAGCAACTGAAATGGTTATAGAAGTATGTCAAACAAACGAAGCTGCACAACAACCACAAACAACACTCAAAGACCAGACTATAACAATGACAAAAACAACAAAAGCAACTCTTTTGCTCAGTATTCTAGAACTAAAAAAGAGCTGCGCAAGGTTTGCGCAGCTCAATAAAACGGCTCAAGAAATGTCAGACAAAGACTTAGCTGACATAGCCAAACTAAAACAACAAGAAAAGCTGCGCGAATGGGAAAAAATTCGTGAACGAAAAAGAAAAGAATTTGAACAACTCATTCATACTAAAAGAGCTGAAAGAAAAAGCTGTAGGCACGCAAAGGTCTCATAGAGCACAACTACGATAACACTTGCAAGTAACACATGCACCTAACATAACATAAAAATATCCCCGCAGTTGCGGGGATATTTTTATGTTATTTACGAATCTGAAAAACCTATCGTAAAAGTTTAGGGGCCTACAAACCAACAGCCTTTCTCAATGCATCTACTTGGTTTGTTTTTTCCCAAGTAAATTCAGGCTCGGTTCGACCAAAGTGCCCATATGAAGCAGTCTTTTGATAGATTGGGCGCTTGAGATCCAGATACTTGATAAGCTCTGCCGGTTTGAGGGGAAATAGGGCACGCACCGCTTTTTCTATCTTTTCTTCTGGTACAACACATGTACCAAAAGTGTTAACATAAAGCGAGACAGGTTCAGCAACACCGATTGAATAAGCAATTTGAAATTCGCAGCGTGTTGCAAGTCCAGCAGCTACGATATTTTTAGCTACATGGCGAGCCATGTAAGCAGCTGAACGATCAACCTTCGATGGATCCTTACCCGAAAAAGCGCCCCCACCATGACGCCCCATACCGCCGTAGGTATCAACAATAATTTTTCTACCCGTCAGACCTGCATCAGCGGCAGGGCCACCCAAAATAAATGCCCCGGTTGGGTTAATGTGATAAACAGTATCATCAGTCAAATAACTGCCACACACTGGCTTAATTACCTGTTCTTTGATATCGCGTACTATTTGTTCATGCGAAACATCAGGGCTATGCTGTGTCGAGACGACAACTGCGGTGACGGCCACGGGATTATCATTACGATATTGTACCGTAACCTGTGCTTTACCATCAGGACGAACCCACGGTAAAATACCCTTTTTGCGCACGTGAGCTAACCGATGCGTTAGTTGATGCGCCAAAGAAATAGGTAAGGGCATGAATTCTGGCGTTTCACTACAAGCGTAGCCAAACATCATTCCCTGATCACCCGCGCCCTGTTCGCGCTCTTGAGTCTCATTCACCCCTTGCGCAATATCTCCACTCTGTTGGCTCAGCGATACACGCACCGGGCATGATGCTGCATCAAGACCAAATGATACATCGATATATCCAATTTGCTTGAGCACATCACGTACAACAATGGGCACGTCGACTATGCCTTTTGAGGTAATCTCACCAAACACCCAGACACTATCTTTTGCTGCTGTTTCACAGGCAACGCGCGACTGGGCGTCTTGCGCTAAAAAGGCATCTAAAACAGCATCTGAAATTTGATCACACACTTTGTCGGGGTGACCTTCAGTAACCGATTCAGAAGAAAAATAATACTCACTTGCTTTTGAGCGACAAGTCATAATACAAACTCCCATAAGTAAAAAAAGCTCTCAACCTTTTTCGTATCTCTCAGAACTTATCCTAGTGTAGCGTAAAAAAACGTCTTAAAACAACCTATTTACATCGTGTAAAAGTCAAAAAAAACCCGGGACAGATTACTCAATTTTTATAACAAAGTAAAATAGTTAAAAAAATGAATACAAAGCATCTTTTGTATATAAAATACGGTAAGAACTTGTCACAAAACAAATACAACCATTAGCTAAAAAAGAGAAAATAGCATGAAAAAATAAATCAAAAACTTTTCTGTAAGCAAAAAATCATCTATTGCTAATCCGCTAGATGAACCTTTACATTGACAAACAATGCATTTAAAGTACGATATAGTTATAATTTACTCTCTATTATTGTTTAACCTTTAAGGGACGCTTACGATGAATAAGTTCTTTTCTTTGTCATTAGTTCTTGCTCTATCAGTAGCACCATGTTTTGGCGTACAAAAAGCCACCGTTAAAGCGCAAGAAGTAAAAGTTGTTGCTCCGGCCCCCGAAGTGCAAGCTCCGGCTGTTGAGGAAGCCGCCGCCGTTACTCCTGAAGTCAAAGAAGTTGAAAATGCAGCAACAAAAGTAGATGAACCTGCGCAAATCGAGCAAGCAGTAATTGCTACTCCAACTGAAGAAATTAAAATTGAAGAAGTGATTGCTCCAGCTGAACCAGCAACTATTCCAGCAGAGGAAGCTGTACAAAACTAGTACAATTTCGATTAAGCATTTAAGAGGGAAGGAAAAACAAAACCTTCCCTCTTTTTTTACTTCTATTCACTATGATTCCTAACAGACCACCTAAAAGCCCTTTCGCTTAAAAATATCCTCAATAAAGAGATAAAAAAATACAGCTCTTCTCTTATAATGTCAGCTAAACAATTCCTCGAGCCGCTGCACGGCTTTTTCTATAAGCCGGCCAATTTCATCTGCATTTTCACTAAAATTCTGCAGCACATAATCAGCCACCTGCGCCTTATCTTCTGGCCGCCCAATGCCAAACCGTAGACGAACAAACTCTGGGCCACACACGGCAATAATTGATTTCAAGCCATTATGTCCCTTATGACTCCCGCCCACCTTGAACTTAATATCACCAAAGGGCAACTCAAGCTCATCGTGCACTACTAAAATATTTTTAGCTTCAATGCCTTGTTTGATCAAAAAAGAGATAACTTTTCCGGAATTATTCATAAATGTCTGTGGCTTGATGAGCAAGACTTTATGTCCGCCCAATTGAACTTCAGCAAGCAGCATATTTTCTCGTTCTCGCCACTGCGCTCCAAGCTTTTTTGCCAATGCATCAACAACACGAAAGCCGATACTATGCCGATGGCGATAATACCCCGAACCAGGATTACCCAAACCAATAATAGCTTTAATTTCGGCGCCACCAATGATTCCTAAGTCACTCTTTCCTGCACTGTTTTTATAATCTAAACTCATATCTACCCTTTTATTTTCGCCCGTTTTGTTTTCAAGCAAGCAGTATACCATGGAGCAAAAAGAACTAGAGAAAAACAAATGGGTAGATCCCCGCCATGCGACGAAAATATACCCATTCTAAACAAGGTACCTGTTTATTTTTATACAATAAGCTTATTTATGCGAACAGCTACTGCAGGAGCCCGAGCATTCTGAACCTGATTCTGAGTTACAGGTCAACAGTACGGGTAACTGTGGAATACATTCACTCAATGCAGACACGGCGCTCAGTGTCTCTATTTTTCTGCTACGCACGCGACAGGGGATCGTATCATAAATATACACTTTCTCCAATACACTACTTTCAATTTTTTCTTGCGCATCACCTGCAAATACCGGATGTACAAAATAGCCAGAAATATGAGAAAATCCTCGTTTTTTTAATTCATCCGCCGCAGATAACGCAGTGCTTCCCGTATCAAATATATCGTCGATTATAATGGCGTGCGAACAGAGAACCTCACCATCGCTACTCGTGATGCGCGTCTTATCGGCCGCATAACGCTCTTTGGTAAAGGTAAGCTGCTTACAGCCCAACTTTTGAGCAATGGTTTGCGCCCGTCGCTCCGCCCCCTTGTCTGGCGCTACTAAACAGATATTCTCAAGGGCAACGCCTTGTGCTTCTGCTTGTTTTTTAATGTGCTCCATAATATCACCGGCAAAAGACAAAGATGCGACAGGACCAAAGAAAAAATCAGCAACTTTATCAGTGTGCAACTCAACACTTACCAACGCATCCAAACCGCCGGCCATTAATAAGGCGGCAACCACGGCAACCTCTCCCGCCTTTTCAGGAAACTGACAACTTTCTTCGTGGCGCGCGTAGGCAAAGTAGGGAATCACGCAAAAACAGGCCTTAGCCCCCGCATTTTTTAATGCATGCAAGGTGAAAGCAAACTTCATAAGAGTGTCATGCACGGGCGCATAGGTTGATTGTAAAATAATGACCGTTTTACGATCAAAAGAAATATCCTGAGGAAGCTTTATTTCTAGTTCACCATCAGCAAAGGTAATTACCTCAGGAAAAATAAGAGGCTTTCCCAACTGAGCAGCAACCTCACGAGCCAAGGTAAAATTCGGATCAATCGAAACAAGTTCATAGTTCATACACATTCTTTCTTTTAATTTTCGCGGCTATTATTCAAATCCGTGCATAACGACATCACTATATAAGACAAGTAAAACAAAAGTGGCTTCTAAAAAAATCACTTCACAAATAAAAAGGCCGGCCCAAAAGCCAGCCCTTTTAAAATTTAACCAACCATGCAATAATTATCTCTTGTTGGAAGCGATCGTTGTACTCCCTGACTTAATACCTTTTGCTTCAGCAAGCTTTACTTCGTACTGCTTATTCATTTCACGAGCAATTTTATCGGTATAGTCCCCTCGCTGTGATGCAAAAATCACGCGACCAGTCATACGATCAACAACAGCATCAAGACCTTCTTCTTTGGCAATGCGTGTAACTGCTTTATCAACTTCTTTGGCCAACAACTCAGTTTTTTGCTGCATAACTAATTTAAGCTCTTCTTCATATTTTTGCACCATAGCTTCATAGTCACGTTTCATATTGGTAAGTTCAAGCTCTTTTTTATTACGGGCAGTATCACTGAGCGATGACGCTTGGGCACGATACTCAGTCATTGCTTGCGCCATTCTCTTTTCTTCGGTCTCTATTTTTTTAGCTAATTCTTTGCGTTTTTCTTCTAATTCTTGAGAAACTTTAACACCTTCTTTTGATACACGCATTGCCTCAAAAGTATCCATGAAACGAATTTTTAAGTCCGATTTATTCTCAAGAGTGCTTACCACATCACCAACATTAATATTTTTGGCAATATCTGCTGTAGTAGCCCGAACAAGTGAAACCACCATAAATCCGCCACCAAGACCAAGGAGAACTTTTTTAGATATTTTCATAAAAAACCCTTTAAAAGTAAACGTTTTTTGCTTACTCAAATAATAAAAAAAACAAAAAAAGAAAAAGAAAAGACAGCTACTACCATAGCTCTTTTCACAAAATAGTCAAACCTAAGCCAGTTTTAGTGCGCACCCCTCATAGGTCTGAAAATGCTATTTCACATCTGCGTGCATCCTGGTTGCGACCAGTCAAACTCAAAAAACAATCTCCAATTCTATTACATTTAAGAACAAGAAATAAGTGAATCAGGAAATTAGCAACGCCGAAAAGTCCTGGCTTAAAAGTATTTTTTGCTGTTTGGTAAATTTAAGAGTGTAGCTAAAAAGAGCCGCAAATACATTTACAAAAAAACTTTCTGCAGAGC
>JAJYDS010000019.1 GCA_021777215.1 bacterium | reverse complement strand
TTAACCTCTATGTTAAAAAGTACAATTCTTATCGTCCCCACCAAGCTTTACAGTACCTGACGCCTCTGCAATACTATAGCTCTGTATTCGGGGCCTAATTTTTCCCAAATGTATTGAACCAGGTCAAGCTCTTTACAGTAGGCCATTTTTAGGGGATACTTTAGATACATCTATATCTTTGTGTTTATATAGGAATTTCTATGAAAAAAGATATCCATCCAGAATTATTTGAAGTACAAGTGCATTGCGCTTGTGGCAATACATTTAAGACCCGTTCAACCTCCAAAGAGTTGAATGTGACTCTTTGTGCTAAATGCCATCCTTTCTACACCGGTGCGCAAAAGTATGTTGATACTGCGGGTAGAATCGAAAAATTCAAGAAAAAATACGAAAAAAAGTCTTAACGACTGGTTTTCTCGATGTCTATACCCTGGGATTCCCTGAAAAAACGACATGATGCACTGGCCAGCCAGCTTACCGATCCGAATTTAGATCGGGCCAAGCGGCAACAGCTTCAGAAGGAATTCGCTGGTCTTGCTACCGTTCTGTCTAAACAGGGCGAGGTTACGCGGGTCCAGGAGGGTATACGTCAAGCGCAGCAACAGGCTGCCGAAAATACTGATAAAGAACTGGCGCCTTTATTTCAAGAAGAAATAGAGGCGCTTGAACTTGAGTTGCGCGCTAAACAGGCGGAACTCGATGAGATTCTCTATCCTTCTGATGAGCGGGACGATCGTTCCGTGTTCCTTGAGATCCGTGCAGGTACGGGTGGCCAAGAAGCGGCTCTTTTTGCCTCAGATTTGGCGACCATGTACACCTTATATGCCCAGAAAAAGGGCTGGAAAGCATCGGTAGAAAGTTCTAGTACTACTGATTTGGGCGGATTCCGCGAAATAGTTCTTTTTATTCAGGGCAAAGGGGCCTATGGCCACTTAAAACGTGAATCAGGGGTGCATCGCGTGCAGCGGGTGCCGGCAACAGAAACTGCCGGAAGAATCCATACGTCTACTGCCACCGTGGCGGTATTGCCTGAGGCGCAGGAAGTTGATGTTTCGATCAATCCGAATGATTTGCGCATTGACGTCTATCGCTCAAGCGGTGCAGGAGGACAGCATGTTAATACGACTGACTCGGCCGTGCGTATTACGCATATACCAAGCGGCGTTGTTGTAGCCTGTCAGGAAGAACGTTCGCAACATAAAAACAAAGCCAAGGCATTAAAGCTCTTGCAATCCCGTATACTTGCCCATGAAATGGAGCGGCATGATGCCGAGCTTCGTAAGCAACGCAAAGAGCAAGTGGGTACCGGTGAACGGGCAGAAAAGGTCCGCACCTACAATTATCCACAAAATCGGGTGACCGATCACCAAGTTGAGGTAACGCTCAAAAAATTGGATATGGTGATGAAGGGTGCACTCGATGAAATCATTGATGCGCTGCGTGCTAAAGACCGCGAAGATAGGCGTAAACAGTTTTCTTATTAATCAAAAATTCTTCTCATAATCTCCCCTTTTTTCTTGTATACTGACCAACAAGTTTAAACAGTTTTCACGGGGAGTTTCCTATGTTTTTACTCGATTATTTGCTTGAATACAATCGCTACATGAATCTGATTGGTATTGCGGTGGTGCTTGGCATAGCCATTCTTTTTTCTAAAAATCGTGCACAGATAAAATTTAAACTCATAGGCGTCTGCCTTTTATTGCAAACGTTGATTGCATTGGCGGTATTGAAAAATGGCGTTGGTCAAGCGATTATGAGAGCGGCAGTACATTATATTGGCAAATTGTATGAATTTGCCGATGAGGGTGCAAGCTTTGTGTTTGGTAATCTCTGTAACGTGCAGTCGCCCTGGGGATTTTTGTTTTGTGTAAAAGTTTTTCCCGTTATTATTTTTTTTGCAGCGTTTATGGCCTTGCTCGCGCACTGGCGGGTTATTCATTATATGGTTATGGGCGTTAATTTTGTATTGCGCCCGCTGCTGGGCACTTCCGGAGCAGAAACGCTCGTTGCTATAGCTAATAGTTTTTTGGGGCAAACAGAAGCGCCGCTTTTGATTCGTGATTACCTGAAGGATATGACTAAGTCAGAAATGCTGGTGGTAATGGTTGCCGGTATGGGTACCATGAGTGGAGCGATTATTGTGGTATATGCCGCTATGGGGGTGCCTGCAGTGCATATGTTGGCGGCCAGTGTGATGGCGATTCCAGCAACGATCATGATTGCAAAAATTTTGTTACCCGAAACAGAAGAACCAAAAACATTAAAGGGCGATGCCACCGTATCGGGTGGAAAAATGGATAATGCCTTTGATGCTATTGCCAGTGGTACTATGGCTGGTTTGAATTTGGTACTTGCTGTTGCGGCGATGCTCATTTCATTTATTGCCTTTATTGCATTGATCAACTATACGATGAAATTTGGGGCATTTAAGTTTAATCATCTGCTCTCTTGGCTGGGCACTGATTTTCGTTTGCCCGATGATTTTAATTTGGATTTGGTGCTTTCATACCTATTCTTGCCGTTTGGATATCTTTTTGGTTTTACTGGTACCCAGGCGATGCAGGCGAGTCAGTTGATTGGAATCAAAACGGCAGCCAATGAAATGATTGCCTATGGCAAGATGGTCACTATGCACTTGCCAGAGCGGGTGATGAATATTACGACCTATGCACTGTGCGGCTTTGCTAATTTTTCATGCATTGGTATTCAAATTGGTGGTATTGGTGCGCTGGTTCCTGAAAAACGGCACTGGCTTGCTGAGTTGGGATTGTATGCGGTGCTTGGTGGGTTGTTGTCTAATTTACTGTCTGCGATGATAGCCGGGTTGCTGTTATAAGTTCGTAGTAACCATTTTTTTTGGCTCAGTGTTAGATTATTTTTCTATCCCTGAATTGTATCGAGGGCGTCGTAATCACGACGCTCTTTTTGTGTACGTGCTCCAAAATGAGCCGGTCTAGTGAGATTTTGCTTAGATGTATTGATCGTTTAAATAAGCGACGGTGTTATTATGCGCAATGGCAAGGCCAGCCGCGTGATATTCTAATGCCTTGGTCGGCCTTGATACCCAGTTGACGACATGGGGTCTTCTGAATAAAATTCCCGTGTCACATGCGGCCAAATAGCGATAGACCTGATCGTGCTTGACGGTCAAAACGCGATAGTTCGTTTTGGTAATGGCACTTTCATGCAGTAACTCCATAAACTGTTGTCTATCCTGTGTGAGAATGAGCAAGTAGCTAGTATCATTTTTTTTGAGTTCCCGTGCAAAAAAATCGATTGTGAGATCGGGGCATTGCCAGGGTTTAACCGAGCCGCTGTAGCAATAGACAGTGGCGCTTTCCGGAATCTCGAGCTCCTGGCGTACTTCTTTTTTCCAAGTTTCTAGTTGTTTTGTTTCCAAGGCAGAGGGAATATCGTGCTGCGCGATAGTAATTTTGCCTGCAGGTGCATGAAATGTTTCTATCAAGTAGTTCTTGAGCGCAGGGCTTACGCATTCGATGGTGGCCGGCAATGGTGCCTGTAGTGCGTATACTTTTTTTTCGAGTTTCTCAAATTGCTGCGCGCGTAGGCGATGAATCCATCTGCGTAAAAATTCCCCCACATTCTTTTCTTGTTGGTGTTGCTCCTGATCGTATAGGTACTCAGCAGCGACCAATCCGCGTGCCTGTATAATGAGCTCTTGGCAGTGCCGCGTATCTGCAGCGCGTAAGGCTAGTGCGCCGGCAAGAGGGCCGCGAGCGCTGATGGTATAGGAGGGCAGTCTCCTAAGGAATTTTTTGAGTTGGTATGCCGCCAGAACGAGATTAAAGGAACCGACAAAGGGGTACTTTTTGAAGATAATAATGGTGATGGCGGGATTGTTTTTGTTCTCGTCATTTGCTGTAGTGAATGAGTAATCTGTAGCGAGTGTTTTCTCAAGAACCATGCCGGAGAATTTTTTTTCGATTAGTGTACGCGCCGCCTTGCTATCGCGTGCGTATTCGAAACTAACTATGTATACGGGCGTAGCAGCGTGTTGCTTTTGGTATGCCCTGAGCGGCGCGAGAACCTGCCCAGGAAAAACTGAGCTGCCAACGCCGTCATAGATAATGCGAATGTGGGCGGGAATGGGTGCTTGCATACTACTCCTGAGTGTTATAAGGCTACCTTTTATTTTTTATAATAATGCTCCTACTCCGGTAGAAATACCACTAAATCCCAAATTTAATAAACTGGAGGCAAAATCTCCCTGTTTGGCTATGAGCATTTCTTGATGGTACTCCTTAAAAAAGATGACTTGGTGATTGAGTGTTTCAAGTTGAGCAAGGAGTGTGTTTATATGTTCATTTAATTGCGCCATATGTTTTGGATAGCGCTTGTTAAGTAAGGTGCGTTGTTTTTCTAGAGAAAAAATCGCCTGATCGAGTGCTGTTTTATAGCGAATAAATGGAATATTTTTATAGGGGTTGAACTTGACGGCCTTCTTGCGGCGGGTTTTGTTGAATTGATCGTGCTTTACCAAAATAAGTTCGTGCAGCTGTTTGCTGATAGTCTCAGGATTTTTATTTGCTTGGATATCTTTAATCATACCCAGTTCTTGCGCATACGCATTAATGATTGCATCATGGGTGCGGTAGGCTCGCTTGAAATAGCGATTTTTATCATCACGGGCATAGAGTGGCTCAAGAAGGGGGAGTCCGGCCATTTCAGTCGGTGTTTTTTTGCAGGCGGCAATGAGGATGATGATGAGCAAGACGCTGCAAGCGGCCAGTGATTTTATGAGGGTATATTTATTCATGTGTGTGGGCTCCATTTATAAAAAACTGTGCGTGGTGCTTATGGGTATCTGCCGGTGTCTTTCAATAGAAAAGGGAGCCTTGCGGCTCCCCTCTTTTTATACGTATGTATGGCGCTTTGTGTTAGCTTTGCGTTGCTGGTTGCGATTTTACAGCATTGTTGACTGTTTTTTCGGTGAAATTATTAATTGTTTCTGTTGCGTTTTTTAAATCTTTTTTTGTTGCGGGAGCATTGTCTTTTTGGCTAATTATCGCTTTTTGCATTTCCTTTTGGATGCATTCTGGCATTGGAACTTCAGGGAACTTTTTATAGAACCGTGCGAGATATGGCGTGAGTATTAGTTTGGCATTTATGAAAGCTTGAGAAGCTTTATCTGGGTTTTGAATGGCCCATATAGTGCCGTATGTTGTTGCGGCAAGGGTCAGAGGCTTCCAGTAATACTGAATATGACCGTAGATACCCTTAGGGTTGGTTGGCGATCCGCCGACCAGTTTTCCTGTTTCCAAATCAGCTTCCACATCGCCACCTTTACCAGCATGGCCGATAATACCATCATCAATAACACCCCAAATTTCATTGGCAATTGCGCATGGAGATACTGCTTGTGTTGTGCGGAGTGCTTCTAAATCTGCCGCTGTCGCTATTGCTTTGTTTTTGCTCATATCAACAAATTGAGGGTCAATAACCACGTATGAAACGGGGCTTGTTTTGTCTGCTTTATTTACGGCGAACAGTTTTACCTTGCAGTTGAGCTCTGGTTTAATCCAGTATTCCGCTTGTACGCTCGGATTGTTTGCTGCGTAGGCAGGTGTTTCATCAAGAACGCGTGATTCGCATGCTTTTTTCAGATCAGATTGTTCTATTTTAAGAATTTCGACTTTTGCTAAAGGTACGAGTTCGTTTTGTTCTGTACGGATGCCGATAACGATTGCTTTGAGTTCTTTTTTCTTGATACGTGATAAATCGTAGCCAAGAATGGTACAAGTTATCGTATTATTTTTTTCGTTCAGGGTTCCCATTACGCTGTTTTTAAGGCGTTCGAAGTTGCAACGGGATGGGTTGTTGTTCCCATGACGAGCATAATAGCGTAGAAGTGATGCAAAAAGAGCGGTTCCTAGTGCTTTTTGAGTGAGCGTTAGTTGTATTGCAGCTTCTGCCGGCTGAGAAGATTGTACCGGCACCGTGGCGGAAAGCAACAGTGCTGCGGTTGAGGCGAGCATTAATTTTTTGTAGTTATTCATCGAAAGAACCCTTTTAAAATAAGCTAATATACGTCTAATTACAGTGTAACGGGATGATGTGCTAAGTCAATTATTTGCTCAACAAAAAGGGCTCTTTTGGTGTGAGCAACATGTAGTTTTCTCACCGCATAGAATTGACTTAATTAGCGCCTGAGATTATTGCAACTGGTGTTTTTATAAAAAATAACTTGCAGTAGCGGCAATAAGGGTAAGTAGTACCGGTATCTTGATTGGTTTAAAGCCGACCAATTTGTAGGCAATATTACAGACTGTGATCGCTATTAAAACGGGGTAGCCTATATAGGTCAGCGACCCTTTGGTCAGATGGAGTACGGTATTAAAGCCGCTTGTTGCTGCCGGAACGCTTGCAAGTAATACCAATGCAAGGCAAAAGGCATAAGAAACTGCATTTTTAAATATTCTATGCTGCACATATTCGGCAACTACGGCACTCAGCGCCACGGCAGGAGAAAAACAGGCCATAAGTACTATACCGCCCATAATCGCGGTGCCATAGGTTCCAAAAAGATTGTAAGAAATGAAGGCAAAGAGTGTGTAGATATCAAGATGCATACCTTGTGCATAGTAGGCGCCAATATATCCCATGCCTACATAGATAACGCTGAGCAATAGAAGTGCAATAAGGCCTGACTTAAATCCCGTCCAGACAAGTTGACGGACATTTAGTGATAATTCATGCCGCATGGTGCGTGTCAAAATGGTGAGCATAAGGGAGCAAAAGAAAATGGCGGCCATCATATCCAGCGTGCCGAATCCCAAAATGAAACTTTTTTTGAATGCTGCTATTGGTTCGCGGAGCGTAGAGAGTGGCGTAGTGGGAGCCCACAGGAGGCCCTTGATGATTGTGGTGAGTATGGCGATCAAGAGTGTTGAACCCATAAAAACGCCCAAAAAGGTGAGCAATTTTTTTTCGCGGTAGGCAGCCAAAAAAACGAGAACTATAAACAGGAGACTAAAGACCAACGATGTCTCGGGGATTATTTTGGTGAATACACTTCCGGGCACTATGCCGGAATAGACTACCGCTGTATGTGCAAAGGTAATGAGGCGCGGAATGCCAACCAGTGGCCCTAAAATGAGCATGCAGAGGGCAATAATTAGATGCCCTGCGCGAGGACCAAGACGAGAAAAGAATTTTTCATAATTGCCATCAAAGAGCAAGATGCCGAGAAGGCCAAGAAGTGGCAATCCGACAGCGGAGGTCAAAAAACCGGCTAGGCCCATAGGAAGTGTTGCACCGGTGCGCATACCAAGCTTTATAGGAAATACGAGGTTTCCTGCGCCAAAAAGCATTGCAAAGAGTGCTAAGGCTGCTATAACAGTAGGGGAACCGAGAGATCGTTTCTTCATCGCTCTCCTGAAAAAAAGAGACTATACTATCGGCACCATTCTACTAAAAAGAGAGCGAGAGCGCTATCCCCTTTGTCTGCTTTATTTCGTGGTATTGATAGACGTGATCATGAAAATATTGTGTAAGAACTGGTGCCTGTGTATTATAAGGCCGTGTTAGATCATATGGTTTGGTGCATAGTATAATGAGTGGTGAGGAGCACCGTGAAAAATGTCTATTTTTTTGTGCTAGCAATGGGGGGCATCTTTTTGGGAATTAATATTCTTAATACGGCAAAAGGCGCTAAAAAAAATCCTTCTATGATTGTTACCAGTTCTGCCTTTGACCCAGGGAGTGTTATTCCGGTTGAATTCACGTGCGAAGGGAAAAATACACCGCCGCCACTTTTCTGGACACGTGAGCCGCGGGGAGCAAAAAGTTTTGCTTTGTTGGTTACCGATCCACGAGCAGCCAACGGTAAAGAGTGGGTGCATTGGCTTATGTACGATATTCCTTTAAATCATCGCGGCATTACTGAAAGTGAATATGCGCGGTTGCTTGAGCATGATGGACATGAATCCTTGTGGGAGGAGCAATATGGTAAATTGGGAATTAATAGCTGGAAAAAAAAGGCGTATGGGGGGCCTTGTCCGCCAAAGGGCACGCATGAATATATTTTTACCGTGTATGCACTTGATGTTGCAACGCTTGGTTTGAAAGGTGATGTAACGAAAGAACTCTTTTTGAAAGCAATCGAAGGCCATATACTTACTACCGGCGTTCTCATTGGCACCTATGAACGGCGGCTTCCATGAAATTTATTATATCCTTTGCTCAGGTGACTATTGCCGATATTCCTCGAGTGGGTGGAAAGAATGCTTCTTTGGGGGAAATGATTAGCGCCTTAAAAAGCAAACAGATTCGCGTTCCTGATGGTTTTGCCGTCACGGCACAAGCATATTGGCATTATCTAGACCATAATGCCTTGCGTGATCCATTACAAAAAATATTGAATTCTTTGCCCAATTTGCCAGTAAGTGCAGATTTGCAAAAAGCAGGGGCAGAAATTCGTCAACGTATTTTACAGGGGGCGATTCCGGCTGATCTGCGGAATGAATTGTGCGCTGCTTATAAAAAACTTTCACAAGAATATGGTGTGGAATCCTGCGATGTGGCCGTGCGCTCATCTGCCACGGCAGAGGATTTGCCGACTGCTTCATTTGCCGGGCAGCAAGAGAGCTATCTTAATGTGCGAGGCGAGGATGAACTTTGCCTGAGTTATCAAAAATGTTTATCCTCATTATTCACTGATCGAGCCATTGTCTATCGTCGTGAACAGGGATTTGATGATTTTCAGGTTGCGCTCTCTGTTGGTGTTCAAAAAATGGTGCGTTCAGATAAAGCATGCTCGGGCGTTGCCTTTTCGCTGGATACTGAAACAGGATGCAAGGATGTTGTGTTGATCGATGCTTCCTGGGGGCTTGGCGAGGCTATTGTCAAAGGTTTGGTTGTTCCTGATGAATATGTGGTTCATAAGCCGACATTGCGTCAAGGATATGCCCCTATTATTAAAAAGCAGGTTGGTGATAAACGGGCGCAGATTGTCTATGATGGCAGAGCAGATGAGCCGGTGAAATTGATTCCGGTGCCAGAAGAGAAACGAGCACAATTTTGCTTATCTGATCAAGAGATCCTTGCTCTTGCGCGGGATGTCATGGTGATAGAGGAGCATTATTCTGCGCGTTATGGGCGTTGGACGCCCATGGATGTTGAGTGGGCAAAAGATGGTATTGATGGGAAACTCTATATTATTCAAGCGCGGCCAGAGACCATACATGGGACATCTGAGCAGCGGGCATCGTTGGGGCTTGCTCAGTATCATCTTGCTCCCGATGCGATAAAAAAGGTGCTCATTTCAGGATTGAGTATTGGACAAAAAATTGTATCAGGACCAGTGCGTATTATCAAAGATGTGGCTCATATTGGTGATATTCGTTCGGGCGACATTCTTGTGACAAGTATGACCGATCCTGATTGGGTACCGGCGATGAAAAAAGCTGCGGGTGTTATTACCGAGCAGGGTGGGCGAACCTGCCATGCCGCTATCGTTGGCCGAGAATTGGGGGTGCCGGTTATTGTGGGTGCATTGGGTGCTCTAAAGGTGCTTACCGATAATCAAGAAGTTACGTTAGATTGTTCGCAAGGCTCAGTTGGCTATGTTTATGCCGGGCGAGTACCTTTTCAACAGGTGAGGGGTGAGTTAGGAGAGGTTCCGGTTCTACCGGTGCAGCTCATGCTTAATCTTGCCGATCCAGATCGTGCGTTGACTCTTGCTCGTTTGCCCGTGAGTGGTGTTGGTTTGGCGCGATTAGAATTTATTATTACCAATACGATCAAGATCCATCCATTGGCATTGGTATTTCCTGAGAAGGTAACTGATGCATCGGTCCATGCTAGGATTGATCATTTGACAGCGGCTTATGCGGATAAAAAACAATTTTTTATTGATACTCTTGCGCAGGGTATCGGCATGATTGCTGCGGCATTGTATCCACGGCCGGTGATTGTTCGTCTGTCTGATTTTAAAACCAATGAATATCGCAATTTGATTGGGGGCACTTATTTTGAGCCCGAAGAAGAAAATCCGATGCTCGGGTTTCGCGGTGCATCGCGCTATTACCATGAACGGTACAAAGATGCCTTTGCGCTCGAATGTGCCGCATTTGTCAAGGCGCGGGATGTCATGGGGTTGACCAATATTAAAGTGATGGTGCCGTTTGTCAGAACCATCGGCGAGGGCAAAAAGGTTCTGGAAGAAATGGCCCGTCATGGTTTGGTGAGCACAAAGTATCATTCAGAAAAAATGCCTGGCTCAGAAAAAGAAACGCAGTGTAGATTGCTGAGCGATTTTTTCAGGAAACTTTTTGTAAAAAAGGGTGTTGGAAAAACTACATCAGCGCGTACACCGCTTGAAATTATCATGATGTGCGAGATTCCTTCTAATGTGCTTTTGATCGATGAGTTTTGCAAATTTTTTGATGGTATTTCTATAGGATCGAACGATCTGACCCAGCTGACACTCGGTATTGACCGTGATTCCGCCTTGCTTTCTGAGATGTTTGATGAACGTGATCCGGCAGTTAAGAAGATGCTAAAATGGGCAGTTGACGGGGCTGTGCGTAATAAGGTTTATAGCGGTATTTGTGGCCAGGCGCCATCAGATTACCCAGAAATTGCCGAATTTTTGATTGCAGCGGGCATACAATCTATTTCGCTTAATCCTGATGCTGTGATGCCCTTTGTTGCACGGTACAAGAAAAAATAGGTACATTTTTCTGTACGAAATAAGACAGGGCACACTTCCTCATCAAGGGAAGAAATGTGCCCTTTTTTCTAGGAGCTCAGTCAGTGTTTAGTGGTGTAAGCAGTAGTGTGCTAAAATATGGCTTTTCTTTTTTGGTTTTGCTGTCTCTTTTGTTGGTGTGGGTAAGGAACCCTTGAGATCTTTTTGCGAGACTATAATAAAGGGGCGAGGAACATGGTAATGTCTGCATACCGTGCAATAACCGCGATCGTTGGTCATGAGACTTGCCGGATCATTGTAGCAATCATGGTTGCATGCTTGTGGTCCTTCGCTGACCAGATGATATTCTTTAAAATCGTGTCTTTGTTGTAAATGCCAGCTATTGTCAAGACAATCAGGTGCGGCTGGCAGAGAGAGTGAGAGTAGTGCTAACAGGGTGCTTGTCCCAAGCCTCCTGAGCTCTTTTTTTATTCCTTTTTTCATGCTACCCCCATTTCACATTTAAACACTTTTTATATCTTTTTACCACATCGTTTTTATTTCATTTTGAAATTATCAATTTGCGGCTGATAAAAGCAAGATTATTGTTTTTTTGTTGAGAGTAGGCCAAACTAAACGCTTTTTCATTGAGTTGAACTTGAAAAAAAGGAGTAAATGCGCAATACTTATTTACCGAACATGAATGTATTTTTATATACATGACAGGGCAGATTGTTATTTAGGGTGAAAGGATTACGTATGTGCCAGAAGGTAGTTACAAAGAATATACTTTTATTTGCTTTGTTTTCGTGTGCTGCTTGGAGTAGTTGTTCTGCTATGGATTTGGACGCACTTACTGATGCAGGGTCGCGGGAAAATTCTCCTGAAAGGTGCGCCAGGGTGCGTGATAGGTCGCTAGAACCAAGAGAAAACGCCGAAATATCACGTGAAGTTTCTCAAGAAATAAAGAACCTTGCAGCATGTGTTGCATATTTGTTCTCTAATCAGGATGAGAATCGTGAGAGCGCATTGGCGGTCACTACAGCCGAGCAGGAATGTGCAAAAAAAGAAATGTCGGAAAAAGGTGTGCTTGCCGATAGTTCAGAAAACATAGAACAGGAGAGTGCGCCCACTGCGGTGGAACTGCAGCCGAGTCGCGAAAAGCAGAAACTTTCTATAGATACGACGTCGGGAAGAAGGACTCCCTGTTATTCTTCTGGGTGTGGAGGGTGTTTGTGGAATGACCCTTGTTTTAGAACACCAACAAATCGAACATCTCCTTATCGTGTGTCGTCTCCAATCAAAGGCTCCTTACAATCATTGCCTTTTGACTGGTGCCCATAAGGCTGCTGTTCTTATCGGATGTTTTTCTAGAGTGTATGCACAATATTTTTGTTTTGATTGAAGAGAAAAGAATCGACACTCTCTCGTTCGTCTAAGAATTTTTTGAGGATGGGAGCATACGTTGGATCTTGGAGCCCCATGCTGATGATAGCCTTGAGCCAACCTATTGGGGTGCCGATATCATAACGCATGCCCTGTACTTTATAGGCAAAAACTTTTTCATTACTGCTCATCATGCGATTAATGCCGTCAGTGAGCGAGAGCTCATTAATGGCATAGCCGTCCTCTTCAGCCAATGCATCAAATATTTTTGAAGAAAGAACATAGCGACCTATGATGGCTAAGTTAGAGGGGGCATCTTTTGAGCTCGGTTTTTCTACCAGGCGGGAAACTTGAAAAAGATTTGGCGTTAGCTGTTTTTTTACCGTGATAATACCATAATTTGACACACATTCACGGGGAACTTCTTGTACGGCAATGACGCTGGTTCTTTCTTGGCGTGCAATGGCAATCAATTGTGCGAGCGCGGGAACTTTTCCCATGATGATATCATCGGGAAGCAATATGCCAAAGTATTCTTTTTGTACAAACAGCGAACGGGCCATCAATATTGCATGGCCAAGCCCGAGGGGCTGTGGTTGCCGTATGTAGGCAAAATTAGCCAGGCGCATTGCCTTGGCAATATCAGCTAGTAGGTTCGATTTGTTTTCTTCTTTTACATATGATTCAAGGGCCTGATGAGCGTCAAAGTGATCGGCTATCGCTTGCTTATCTTTGTTGGTGACGAGATAAAAATTGCTTATCGCTGATTGAATGCCTTCTTCTACAATATGTTGTATGGCGGGCTTGGTTAGCAGCGGAAGCATTTCTTTAGGGATTGCCTTAGTAATTGGTAAAAAGGCAGTGCTCATTCCTGCGGCCGGTATGATTGCTTTCGTGATGTCCACGCACAACTCCTTTTTTCATACGGACGGTAAAAAGACGTCTACTTTCTAAAATTGATCGAGAAACGGAATTTTGCTACTGTGAAAGAGTCGAATGTCATTGATGCCATACCGTATCATGGCGATGCGTTCCAAGCCAAATCCCAGAGCAAATCCTGAGTATTTTTCTGTGTTTATCCCTCCGCATTTTAGAACATTTGGATGAACAAGTCCAGCACCCAACAGCTCAATCCAAGTTGTTTTTTTGCATACAGAACAGCCATTAGTGCAGAATGGACAGGAAGCATCAATTTCTACCGCGGGTTCAACAAAGGGGAAATAACCGGTGCGTACACGCATCTTGATATCTTTTTTATCAAATATTGCTTGTAAAAAGGTTTTTGCTGTAGCAAGAAGATTGGCCATGCTAATATTTTCATCAACCATGAGCACCTCCCCTTGACTAAAGAGGATGTCATGCTTGGCATCGATTGCTTCGTGCCGATAAGTGCGTCCGGTTGCGAAGATAGCAAGAGGTGGTTCTTGTTTTTCCATCTCTCGCACTTGCACATTTGAGGTATGTGTGCGGAGGAGCATGTTGGGAAGGGTTAACCAAAAAGTGTCTTGCATATCGCGGGCTGGGTGATCTTTTGGTATGTTGAGTGCTTCGAAGTTGTAAAATTCTGTCTCAACTTCTGGACCATCAGCTATTTTATATCCCATAGAAATAAAAATGTTTTCAAGTTCTTGGATGAGCTGGGTATATATATGCAGATGCGCCGGCGTTTGGTTGGCGAGCGAAGCGGAGACATCAAAATACTGTTTTTTGAATAGTTGTTGCTGAAGAATCTGGGAAATTAAAGCTTCTTTTTTTTCTGTATAGAGCTGGGTGATCTGTTGTTTAAGCTCATTCAGCAATGGTCCGAGTACCCGTTTTTCCTCAAGAGAAGCTGTTTTGAGTGATTCCATGAGCTTGGCAATATGTCCTTGACGCCCCAAAAAATCGACACGGACAGCTTCTAGGGCTTGTTCATTTTTTGCAGCAGCTAGCGCGGTAGCGAGTTCTTGTTTGAGACTTTTTATTTGATTTTCTATTTTTTCCATGGTATCCAACACTAAAGCGATTAGCAATAGAGCAACGTTCCTTAGCGTAGCAAAGAGTGGCGCGCTTAGCAATTTTAACGCGTTTTGAAAATCTACTTTTTAAAACGCGCCGATTAGCGCGGGTCATGCCAGGAGTGATGAGCGATGTCTGTTTTTAATTCATCTGAAATGCGTAAAAAGTATTGACAAAAAAGGCACAATCTATACGCTACAAGTATCTTGTCTTTGTTTTTTGTGCCGGGGTAGCTCAGTGGTAGAGCGCAAGCCTGAAGAGCTTGGCGTCGGTGGTTCAATTCCGCCCCCCGGCACCACTTTTTATCTCTAATCCTTTTGTCTTTTATTTTTCCCCTGAGGTTCTTCCCATTTTTTAAGTGCGCACAACGGAAACCAATCCTGTATTTATACTTGTCTGATTTTATAACTGGTAGTACAGTGGTGACATGGGTAGTGAGGTTGTTTGTATGCGTAGGTAAATAAAGGAACTCAAGATGAGGCAAGTGAGGTCGGATAAGAGCAATGTAGCGTGGTTTGCGTTAGCCGAGTGCATTTCTCGCGGAGAAAAAGAGCGTGCGCTTGGCGTCTATAGGCTGTTATCTCATTCATTTGATGATTGTGCACTTAAAGTGCAACTTGAGGCCGATATTCTGTGGTCATTCCGCGATGAGGGGGCGATAAAAAAATATCAGGAAGCTGCGGAAATGTTTGCAAAAGAACGGCGTCTTCTTGAAGCCACAGCAGTTTTTGAACATGTCGTTACGTTGGTTCCTCGTTCTTTATATGCCCTTGATACGCTTATCCAACTCTATGTGGCTATGGGCCAACCGATCAAAGCATTGAGTCATACTTTCACCTTTCTTGAAGTTGCCGCTGCCAATAAAGAGGTATCTCGTATGCGTGATGTCGTGCAACAACTTGAGCAGGTGCTTGAACCTGAACCGCGGGCTCAACTATATCAACAGTTTACCATTGCGTTGCTCAAACAGGATGCGCCATCCCATGAACTGGTACTTGTTTCGATGAAAAAAGCGATCGATTTATTGCTGATGCATAATCAAAGTCGAGCGTTGCAACAATTTTTATCGCAGATTCAAGCGATGAACCAACGGTATTATCAGCAAGCATGCATTTTTATCGAGAATGATAAAGATACGAATTGATACTGGGTTTATAACTGGTAGTGTTTTGTGATCTGCTGCGCGACTTGCTCTGCTGATAGGTGGGTCGTATCAATCACGAGATTTTCAACAAAGGGTATTTTCCCAAAGGTGCGCTCTTGTAACGTTTGCATGAGAATTTCTTTTGTTTGTATTTTTCCGGTCTGCTTGCGGGAATTTTGCGTGACCCGTTCAAGTAATGTTTCTTTATCTGCAGTGAGATAAACGAAGTTTGTCTGTCCGCCCTGTTTTTTAACCATCTGTATGACGGTTGTGATAAAATCGTCCGTTTGTTTTGTAGGATTGCCATAGCCGTAGGTGAAAATAAGGCCAGGAAACCGCTCTTGCGCTGCTGCCTCAATAATCGCTAAGCGTATTATTCTAGTTGCGTGCGAGTATGCAACAGTTCCTTGGGGGAAAAATTGGGTCACCAAATCGATTGTTTGATGGAGATGGAATACTGGATGCCCAGTGAGCTGAGCAAGTTCTTTCGCGACAGTTAATTTGCCTACTGCCGGGGGGCCATAGATAAAAAGTAAGCGCATGGTTTACCCAATTTTTTTGCAAAAAAAAGCGAAGACGATAGTAAGTTTCTCCGCAGAACTCGCATTCTTTTGGTTTTTGTGGTCTCCAACGATTTCTCGTTGTCTTCACCACTACTTTTCCATCATCTTCACTTACAAATATAACAAGTATTATATACTAAAAACAATGGTTTTTAGTATATTTTTTAAAGTTGCTATTTATAATGCGAACAGGTGGCCTTATCCAGTCTCTTTTTTTATCTTAAAATGATGTAATTGAGTTGCCGTGATCGGTTAATATAGCGGTTAATATAAGAGTTGCAACCAGTAATTTGTGTTCAGTTGTCTTAGCGACAGTTGCTATGCTTACTTCTCGGGGTGCTTATAAATTGATTTAAAAAAAATGAAGATGATAATGAGCTTTGTCCGCAGAACTCACGTTCTTTTGGTTTTTATGGCTGTCGATGAATATTTCATCATCTTTACCACTACTTTCTTACCATCTTCAATCACTAACATAGCATGCATTTTATGCTAAAAACAAGGGTTTTTAGCATATTTTTTAAAGTTATTATTAATAATGCGAGCAGATCGCTTGTGCGGCGGTGTCTTTTTGCGCTAAAAATGATAAAAATAAATGGGTTTACAGCTGAATTTGTATTCCAATTCCCGCTGCTTCAATCGTATGAAGAAATTCTTCATCGAGTGCAATTTTTTCTTTGGTGGTTAGCCGTATTTTTTTGCCATTTTCCTGGAAGATAAACTCGAGAGGGACTGTCCCTTTGACCAGATTCGTTTTGAGCGTACTTGCGGCAGTTTCATCAAACGAGAAGGGCAGTGTAAGCGAGACTTTTTGTATGGATTCCCATTCTTTTAAAAAGAGATCGAGCGGTACGAGCGCATTTGCTTTTATTTTGCATTTTTCAGCCGACGTCAAATCAAGACCGCCGCGTACGACAAAGACCTGATGGTTTTCGAGCCATGGTTCTACCGTGGCAAACAGTTTTGGAAAGAGAATGATTTCAGCGGTGGAGCCGGCATCTTCCATCTGCAAGAATGACATGCGGTCACCTTTTTTGGTGAAAATATCTTTTCTACTTTTTACCAAACCGCAGCCAAGAGCAATAATTTCATGGGTGCCATTACTTTTGGGTAGTGTTGCCATAGTGTGCGCAAAGGTAGGCAATCCCAGTCGTTTGAGCATGGGCTTATAGGTATCAAGCGGGTGCGCGCTCAGATAAAAGCCGATCACTTCTCGTTCTTTTTCGAGTTTTTCTTTGGTGGATAATTCTGGTAATGGTTGATAGGCATGCAGCTCCGGTGCTTGATTTGGATCGGTGACGGGTTTGGCAAAAAGACCCATTTGCCCCGTGGCCGCACTTTTTTTGTGTTCTATTGCGCGGTCCATAATGGTTTCAAGCTCGGCAAGCTTTTGGGCACGATTGCCCGGCAAGGTGTCAAACGCGCCCGCATAAATAAGATTTTCTAGCACGCGTTTATTTGAGGTGCGTAAGTCAATACGGGTGCAGAAGTCCAAAAGATCGGCAAATGGTTTTTTTGCCTGTTCTTGCATCATGTTTTCTAGGGATGCCAGACCAACATTTTTGATACCTTGTAACCCAAAGAGTATGGCATTGTTAACCACGCTAAATTCGATGACGCTTGTGTTTATATTGGGTGGCAAAATGGCGATGCCCATATCTTTTGCTTCTTGGAGATAAAAGGCCATTTTATCGGCGTCGCTTGTTTCAAGTGAGATGAGGCAGGCCATAAACTCTGCGGTATAATTTGCCTTCAGGTAGGCTGTTTGGTAGGCGATTAAAGCGTACGCAGCCGAGTGCGATTTATTAAAACCATACCCGGCAAAGTAGGCCATCAAATCAAAAAGTTCGCCGGCTTTTTTGCCATCAAAGTTTTTCTCTTGTGCTCGCTTTAAAAATATTTCCCGTTGTTCTACCATCACCTCTACTTTTTTCTTACCCATAGCGCGGCGAAGAATATCAGCTTCTCCGAGCGAATACCCGCCGATGGCAGAGGCAATTTTCATTACTTGTTCTTGGTAGACAATAACGCCGTAGGTTTCTTGTAAGATTGGTTCCAGTTCGGCAAACAGATAAGAAATTTTTTGTCGGCCATGTTTTCGCTCGATAAAATCATTTACCATGCCTGAACCGAGTGGTCCGGGGCGATAGAGAGCGTTAACGGCGATAATATCTTCAAATTTTTCTGGTTGCAACTTACGCAATACGTCTTTCAATCCCTCAGATTCCAACTGGAATACGCCCGATGTTTTTCCTTCGCAAATAAGCGCAAATGATTTTGCGTCATCGAGGGGGAGCTTATTCATATCCAGCGCGATACCATGGTGTTTCTCGATGAGCCGCAGGGCCTTATCGATAAGAGTTAAGTTTTTTAGGCCTAAAAAGTCTATTTTTAAAAATCCCAGCGCTTCTAATTCTGTCATGGCGTATTGAGTGACTAACTCGGTGCTTTTAGGCGGTACATAGACAGGCAATACATCATCGATTGGCTCGGGGGAGATTACGATACCGGCAGCATGTTTTGATGCGTGGCGGGTGAGCCCTTCAAGTCGAAAGGCAATATCAAATAATTTTTGCGCTTTGGGATTGCTTTCGATTAGCTGCTTGAGTCGCGGCTCCTGATCAATTGCTTCCTGAAGGGTAATTTTGAGCTGCTCAGGAATCAGGTTGGTAATCATGTTGGAATCTTCAAATGAAAAACCCAGTACACGAGCCACATCTTTGATGACGCCTTTTGCCATCATCGTGCCAAACGTGATTATTTGGCATACCTTATCATGCCCATATTTGTCGCGTACGTAGTCGATGACCCGTTCGCGGCCCTCGATACAAAAATCGATATCGATATCAGGCATGCTCACGCGCTCAGGGTTCAAAAAACGTTCAAAGAGTAAATTGTATTTAAGTGGATCAAGACAGGTAATTTGGAGCGCCCAGGCGACTAATGAGCCAGCGGCTGAACCACGACCGGGCCCGACAGGGATGCCGGTGCGGCGAGCCCACTGAATGAAATCACTCACAACCAAAAAATAGCCTACAAAACCCATAGAGATAATGAGTTTTACTTCGGTATCAAGCCGGGTGCGGTATTCCTCTTGATTGTCAGCAGGGATATGGCCTTGTTCAATTAAGCGCTGCATGCCCTCGTTGCACAGCTGCGTAAAAAATGATTCTTGCGTATGTTCTGCCGGTATTTCAAAGGCAGGAAAAAAGAGCTTGCCCATTTGAAAATCAAAGGTGCAGGAATCAGCGATTTTTCCCGTTTGCCAGACGGCCTCAGGATGTTCAGGGAACGCGGCAAGCATTTCTTCAAGTGTTCTGATATGCACACGACATTCGCCAAAGGTGTAGCGATCAGGATTGTCGAGCTTGTCGTGTGTTTGTATGGCGAGCATGATTTCATGGGCTTCATGATCCTGGGTGGATACATAATGAGCATCAGCGGCAGCTACGAGCTTGAGCTCTTTTGTCTGTGCCAGGTCAAAAAGCTTTTTGTTTACTATTTTTTGTTCTTCTTGATCGGCAGGGTGCACCTCTAAGAAAAAGCGATCCTTGCCAAATATCGATACAAACCAATCGATTCGTTCGTGTGCCTCGGTGTCATTTCCTTGCAAAAGCAATTGTGGTATATGTCCACCAAGACACGCAGTTGTGGCAATCAAGCCATCAGCATGTTTTTCTAGAATGGCGTAGTCAATGCGCGGTTTAAAATAAAAACCTTTTTGATAGGAATAGGAAATAAGCTTAAGTAAATTTTTATACCCTTGCTCGTTTTGCACCAAAAGGAGCAGGTGATGATACCGGTTGTTAGTCGATTTTATCGAGGCATCTTCGGTAAAGTAGGTTTCTAATCCCAAAATGGGCTTTATGCCAGCTTTTTTACATTTTTGAAAAAATTTTACTGCGCCAAAAATATTGCCGTGATCGGATATTCCAAGCGCTTTGAGATTATTTTTTTTGCCAAAATCTATAAGTTTATCAAGTGATATTGCGCCATCAAGGAGCGAGAAATCGGTGTGGAGATGCAAATGGGTAAAATGATCAGCCATGAGAGAAGACGTCCTTATGATTGGCGCACAAAAAACAGACTGCTAATACTATGTTAGTGTACGAGAATTTAGGAAAAAAGTTGAGGTGTGACCTGGTTCAATACATTTGGGAAAAATTAGGCCCCGAATACAGAGCTATAGTATTGCAGAGGCGTCAGGTACTGTAAAGCTTGGTGGGGACGATAAGAATTGTACTTTTTAACATAGAGGTTAAG
>JAJYDS010000038.1 GCA_021777215.1 bacterium | reverse complement strand
TTTTAACAGGCTTAAGCAATTTCGCAAAATCGCAACACGCTTTGAAAAACATAAAAGAAACTTTGAAGCGCTTATTTTTTTAGCCTGTTCTTACTTGTGGTTAATTTAAATGTCGATACAGCCTAGACTGAACATGCCAGCATACGATTTTTTTTCTGCTGCTTGCTTGAATAGCTCAAAAGCTTTTTCGTAGTCCGGTTCAATTTTGTTTCCAAAATCATCTATGCCTTCTCGTGCCATAATTCCAAGTCCAGCAAGTGCTGCGCCACTCTCCTGATTGGCTGCTTTTTTGAGCCATTCAAAGCCTTCGTGAAACCGACCTTTACCTAATATTTGCCCCAGGAGCATTACTCCATAGTTATATTGTGCGTGAGGGCTGCCAAGTTGTGCCGCTTTCTCTAAAAATTCAAAGTATTTGAGGGTATTTTGCGGTGTTCCCTCTCCCCGCAGATACATGGTGCTTACCATAAAGCACGCGTCAGCATGCCCTTTATTCGCGGCCTTAAGTAGTTGATTGAATGCGGCAGAAATATTTTTTTCTGTGAGTTCTACACCTTCATACAATTTAAGTCCAATAATATATTCAGCAGTTCCGGCGGGAGAGTCTTTCATGAGAAGCATAATGTGGGGAATAGAAAACTTTTCTAATTCACTGTTGCTAATTGTGTACTGCATCGTATATGCAGCGGTACTGATACATAATGATGCTAGTAATAAGTTGAAATAATTCATTTTGCTCCTGAGAACAGAGTTTTGCTTTTTAAAAGAGTAATAAATCCATAATTATGAAGTCAATCTTAAGCTTTTTAATAGCTGGTGCGTTGTGTATGCGTGGCGAAAAGGTTTTTACGTAGGGTGATTGGTTTATTCGCAGCCCTTTGCATGGAAAGTTCTTGTTTGGATATTGGTTTGGATTTATTTTGTAGGATTTTTTTTCTGCCATTCTTTTTCAGATTGGTCAAGAAGGGCATCGGTTTGCTTAAGAAGATGGTCAAGATTTTCATTGCCCTTATGCCTCAAGTCATGCGTAGCTCGACGCGCGGTGTGGCCCTTTTTATCAGCGATGCAGGGGTTTGCGCCATTGGCAAGAAGAAAGAGAGCGGTATAGAGTTGTCCCAGTTGCGCAGCATGATAGAATGGCGTGCGGCCCTCATTATCGCAACAATCACAATTTTTTTGTTGCTCAAGTAGAGAGCGTATTGCCGCTATATTGCCGCCTATTTTTCCGTACTGAGCCCCATTGGGCGGGGTGTTGTAATAGACCGCATAATGCAGTGGCGTGTTGCCATCATTGTCTGTAACGCTAGGGTCGGCGCCTTTTTCGAGGAGCGTTGCCACGTCCTCAGCAGTTCCCCACGCGGTAGCATAAAAGAGGGCGGTTCGTCCATAGGGATCGCGAGCATCTACTTCTATGTTAGCATTGAGAAGACTGTTTTTTGCTGCCTGGTTATGACTGTGAAAAAAGACAAAAAATACCGGAGCAAGTCCATCACTGCCGCGCACATTTGGATCCTCGCCCCGCTCAAGTAACTGCTTTATTCTATTGGCATCACCAGCGATAGCGGCCGCATGCAGCGGGGTATATGAAGGGTCGAGAGTTGGATTGCTTTCTATCTCAAACATGGCTAACGATTGGTGCAGTATGGCGCAGCTGAGTAACAAGGTGCCAATGCCAGAGAATTTTTTACTGATCATAGTTTGCTCATTAGTTGTTTTTTGATATCTGCTGGCATACGCTCGATTGCATAGCGCAGCATCGTGCGAGGCATGGTTTTTTTGTGTGCTTCTATGTAGTCAATAATTTCTTGTGGATGGTTTTTCGCCGCTTCTCTGAGCATCCAGCCGCAGCCTTTTTGCACCAGATCATCGGTATCATGCAATAGTGCCTTGGCGATAGGTAATACATCCGCGAGATTAGCGCCTGCACGCGCAGGTAAAATAAAACTTACTGCTGCAGCACGGCGCACCCAGCGGTTGTCTGAGGTTGTCCATGCGTGGATGGTGGGCAGCGTTGCAGGGAATGTTTCAATGCAATAGGCGATAGAATGATTACACAGATCGTCGCAGATTGCCCAGTTTGAAACATAGGTATGGAGCCAGCGTTCGAGTATTTTAAAGTCGTCTGTTTTCCATGCTGCTTTGCGTGCGTATACCAATGCGATAGCGATCGTAGCCTCTTCCATGTATCCCGTTTGCAGCAAGAGTTCGCTCAACTGCCATACGGTATCTGAAGATTCTTTTTTTAAGAGCATAGCGTATTTTGACGCAATTCTTCTAACATCGGGTGTGCGAACACCGTAGATTTTTATCGGTTCTTTAAAATAGCGTGTGGCGCCTTCTTTGTAGGCAGGATCAGCGGAGGCGAGTATGTCTGCGTGAATCTGAGATGCCAGTTGTTTGAGGTTCATGGAGTATTCTTTCTTTACTCTTCAAATAAATGTTGTAAATAACGTTCGGGGTTATCCAAAAAATGTTTGGTAATCTGATAGTGCTCGGTATCGGTATACGCAATGCGGGTGAGGTTATCTGCATCAAACGAATAGATGGTGGCGTTTTGATATGCCAAAAGGATTGGTGAGTGCGTTGCGATAATAAACTGGGATGCGGGATTTTTGCATGCTTGGTGGATAAGAGCCATCAATGAGAGCTGCCGCTGTGGCGAGAGTGCAGCTTCAGGTTCGTCGAATATAAAAAAGCCGCCGGCACCTACGCGGTTTTTAAAGAATGAGAGAAAGCTTTCGCCATGCGATTGTTCATGGAGAGATTTGCCGCCATAGGGATCATACGCAATTTCACCCCATTCTCGTGCAATGGTATCAATATAATTGGCAACATTGAAAAAACTTTCTGCTCTAAAAAAATAGCCATGTTTTGGTTTTTGTCGCCATGAAAGGGTGATGTACTCGGCAAGATTTTGTGTGCCGGTGTACGTCTTTTCTTCTGATGTTTTAAAGTTAATATTTTTGCTGCCGCCTTCGGGTCCAAATCCGGATTTATAAGCGATAGCCTCGAGAATAGTTGATTTACCGGTGCCATTTTCCCCTACAAAAAAAGTTACTTGTGTGGGAAATGTAATCTCTCGTAAGTTTTTTAACGGCGGTATCGAAAAAGGATAGCGATTAAAATCAACCGTGTTGGTAAAAGCTATTTTTGCTTTATCCAACGAAGGGCCGTCAAGGAGGGGGACTGTTTTTTTTAGTTTTTTCATGTTTACAGTATACCAGCTTAGGTATACAGAGAAAAGTAACTAATGGTAGGGGTAGTTTTCAAAGAATTATTTGCGGTGGTTTTATAGCCCGATGATTTACTCGGTGCGTGTTCGTTTTGTCTTTTCTTCTTCTTGCAAAAGATATCCTATGGCCAGATACGCTTCTTTATACGACAAGTCAGCAGGATCGACATCTCTTTTGCGGAGCATTGCTTGTTGTGCCGGTGATGCGGCATTTTGCGCTACTTGCGCTGCGCTCGTGATCTGCTCTGCAGCAACAGCAGCGGCAAGCGTGGCGGTAGCAGCAGCGTTAGATTCTTGTTCTGAATCATCAGCAACTGGTTGTGGCGGCGTTAAAAGGTCGGCTATTTCCTGCGCATTAAAATTATTTTTCATTAATTCGGTAAAGTGTTCATTTTTTTGGTAGAGGATGGGAAGCAAGGCCGGTAGTATTTGACCGGCGATGGGGAGCTTTGGTGCCGTCCATTTACCTTGGAGCCACCCAATATATGAGTGAAGTATTTCGTCTTCCATTTCAAAAAAGGTTGTTTTATATTTTCGAGCAATTTTGTGTGAGGCGATGGTAACGACATTTTCATAATTTTGAGCTTCACTGAGGGCGGTGGGAGTCATATTAGCCGAACCAGTCCAGACATCGGAGCCATCAATCTCCAAAAACTTGTCGTGCATAAGCAGCTGAACCGATGCTACCGGGACGATGTCGGCAGCAATGAGCTTGTCCATAACTCTTTTTATCCCATAGGAAGTTATATCAGTGATGATATGTACATCAACACCACGTTTTTTTAATTCGATGAGCTTGTTGAGAAAGGTGTTGTCGGTAAGGAAATACGAGGCGACTAGGCTGTATCGACATTTAAATTAACCACAAGTAAGAACAGGCTAAAAAAATAAGCGCTTCAAAGTTTCTTTTATGTTTTTCAAAGCGTGTTGCGATTTTGCGAAATTGCTTAAGCC
>JAJYDS010000037.1 GCA_021777215.1 bacterium | reverse complement strand
ACAATTTTCCATATAAGACAAATTTCTTGTGCAGTTTATATTGCTGCATAAAAAGGCCTTCCAAATTAGTGGTTTGTGGAGGCCTTTTATTTTACCACTTTTTCCCATATCTATCTGAACCTAGTCACAAGCACAAAAAGATTCAATCCAAAAATCCCTCAACTCGTTTTTTGTTCTAGAGAAATAGATGTAGCATATAAACTATTTTTTAACCTACATATCCGCTCAGCCACAGGCGCACTGCAAGAAATTTTTTTGTTTATATACAAACATACAAACAACAAGCTTTTTCAAAAATAAAACCAGAAATCCTCATGACAATTGTTTCATAGTGAAAAATTTTAAAAAATTTATTTGACTTTTTGCGCGACAGTGGTTTAATAGTCAACAGCAGTGTTTTTAATTATTATTCTTTCATGAAAGGGAAGCCATGGCTTCATCTTTTTCTATGCCCAAATCTATTCTTATAACCACTTTTTATGCGCTTACCGTCGTCTGTAGCTCTGCCATTGCCACAGACAAGCGCGAATGCACTTTTCCCGGTTTGGCCGGAACCTATCCAGTAAAATTACAGTATGTTTTAAACCAACTTAAGGAAGTAGCCAGCGCATTAAAAGCAGGCACCCCCGTTCCCCCGGGACTGAAAAACCGGCTTCTCATGTACGGTCCTCCAGGAAATGGCAAAACCACTATCGCTCGCACTATGGCAGAACAAGCAGGTTGTCACTTTTTGTATATCAATGGACCAGAAATTGTTAACAAATATGTTGGTCAGGGAGCCGAAAACATAAAGGCATTATTCAATGAAGCAAGAGAACATGCAGACCTAGACAGCAAACCAGTAGTAATCGCGATTGATGAGATAGATGCCTTTGCTGCCAATACTGATTCGGAACATCGCGGAGAACACAAAGCAACATGCGAGGCGCTTTGGGGACAATTAGACCAATCGCAATCAGACAATCGCCTCTTTTTCGTATGTATGACCAATTCAAGTGAGATTAATAGCATCCTCAGAACTCGTTTTGGCAATAACATAGAAGAAATCGGCGCACCAAACGAAGCCACACGAAGAGAAGTTCTCCAGTTATATAAGCAACAATACACGGGGACACCTTGGGAAAAAGAGTTGCTCGATACATTGGTCAAAAAATCTGACAACAAAAAAATAAGTATTCGCTTTTTGCAAGATTATGTGCAAGAACTCTATATTGTGGCAAAAAATGAACATAATGGCCTCATAACCTCAGAATTCGCACTCACACTATTTGAAGAAATGAAGAACAAGTACATCGAAAGCTTGGGCCAATGGCTATATAACAAAAAAGGCGTAATTGCAGAAAAAACCTCCTACGGAATCTCTGTTGCCTCGCAAGCTATTATTGCTATAAAAAGCATATTTGGACCCGATAGCACTCCCCCACAAACCCAAACAGCTACCGCAACCGCATAGAAGAACCATCCCCAAACGAATATAACCCACAGCGCCTCATAGTAACTGAGGCGCTCCAATCTCACGTATTTTCAAAGCAGTGTTTTTAACTATATTTTTTATGAAAGGGAAGCAATGGCTTCACTCTCTCTATCCAAATCTATGCTCATATTCTCTTTATTATTCGGCGCAGCAAGCAACAATGTCTTTGGTGAAACAAAAACAGAATTTACTCATCTGGCTGGTCTTCATGACTTAAAATTTCATCATATATGCGAACAAATAAAAAAAGTGAAGGATATACTAAAAACAGGCGCCCAACTTCCTCAAACTTTTATCAAAAATAGACTCCTTCTGAATGGTAACCCTGGAAATGGAAAAACTACCCTCGCTCACGCCATAGCAGACTGCAGCAAAGCATATACTATTTATATTAACGGCCCCGAATTCATGGACAGTCATATTGGGGATGGCACTAAAAACATAAAAAAAATGTTTGATGAGGCTCGCGCACATGCCGACCAGCTTAAAGAACCAGTCGTCATCATTATTGACGAAATTGATGCCTTCGCCGGAAATGTCGATGCACCCGAGCGAGGAGAACACAAGGCAACACTCCAAGAATTGTGGCATCAACTTGATCTCATACAGGATGACCCGCGTATCTTTTTTATTTGCATGACCAATGCAGAAGAAATTGATGGTGCTCTCAAAAGCCGTTTTGGAAATAACATAATAAAACTTGAAGCCCCCAATGCTTTCATGAGAAAAGAAATACTTCAATTTTACAAAAAAAAGAATACCGACACTCCGTGGGATAACGCATTGCTTGAAAAATTGGTTGAACGTTCTGATTTCAGAACAGTAAGCATCCGTTTTCTGCAAGATTACACCGAAGAAGTTATACAGACCGCAAACAATGAAAACAAGGGTACCATCACCGAGGAACTCGCTTTCAAGGTTTTTGATGAAATGAAAGCTAAATATGTAAAAGGCTGGATACCTTATTTGTGGGATGGAGTACGCAAATATGCGCTCAAAACGACACAACTTGCTGCAGCTATAAGAATAATTGTAGGTTGCTAAAAACATACCCATTGATGAGACCTCCAACATTTCTTGGAGGCCTCATCAACAAAGCACACACCTTCTTCCGTCATTTTACTCAGGAATAACGCATGTCTTCCCGCAAAAAATTAGTCTCTATAACCATCTGTGCACTTTTAGCGGCAGATCTATCATACACACCGCACCTACAATCACACCCAATCGCCGCAGCAGTCCCTGCAGTAGTCACTCAAATAAGCACAGCGGCAATCACCTGTATCGGCTTTCTTGCCGCAAAACTTTCTGGTGCAACAAAATCAGACCCTTTGGCAATACATAAAGCCTTGGACAACAATCTAAACATCGCCAAACCAGCGCCCACACATGCAATCGGAGCTACCGCGCCCATACAGGCACGCCTATGCTCACCAGTACCAGCACAGGCAACCAATCAGCACCAAGCGTCTGTGCAACCCGTGAGATCTTCGGTTCAGCAGAGCTTGCCACTGAGTGCTTCACCCACAAAAACGTATACTGCCCCTGTAGCCACCATACAACCCCAAGCAGCCCCTGCTACCGTGCAAGAATGCGCTCACGCACAAACCTACGTAGCTAACATAACACTCAGCAACATCGCACGATCATTTACCCAGAGCTGTGTGCAACCAAAACTAAACTATCGCCAGCAGATAGCAGAACAGTATTCTCATGGCGCCCCGGCTTACCAAAGCTTTTGCACCGATAGCCAAGCAATTTTACAGGGAACAGAAAGCGACTGGTTTATACGCTATGGCCATAAGCAAGCGCCACCTGCGAGCTTTGCCGTAGAAACTGAACAAAACATACAAGAGCTACTGGCATATCGTACTATTCCCGAGCGTAGAGCACACGTCCAACAGTGTTGGTTTAGTGATATAAATGCATTTTTGGCCATTGACAGCCAAAACCCCATCGAACGCGTAGAAGCCGCCCTCAACCTACTCTCACGCGAACCAAGCGACCCAATGTATAGTTATGCATTTTATGAAACCAAAAAAAATCTTCTCAAATATCTCTTTGATAACGATGGGAAATTAAACAACAGTATCGTGCAGCGAAGAACAAGCGATGTCTCCTACTTTGTCAAAAAATTCATCGATAAATCTGTTTCTGATTATGCCCAACGGGAACAGCTCAAAAGCCAATTGCCCGATTGTTCAGGGATTCAGGGAACCGGGTTTCGATGGCCCGTATTTGGTAATCTGCAACACCGCGCATTAAATCATCCTATGAACACCGTCTACAAAAATCTCATTACTGCAGGCAAACGCTACGACATGCAAACCGTAGCACAGATTAAAAAACAACATCCTGCCGATCAAAGCGTACAAACCCTTGCCCGCCACTACCAAGTCGACTATCGCACTAAAGTCTACAACGAACAGGGCATTGTTCGCGTTGGCCTCCAAGATCCATTTTTCCTAAATACCGATAAAACCAGACTTAAAGAAATCTCTACCTATTCAACCCTACGCGAACCTTTTAACCAGGAGCTCCTGGTGCGCCACGGCATAAAAACTACACTTCAAGAACGCTGGGATATCCCTGATTATGCGCCGCCCTGTGTGCACAACGCATTGTATAAGCTTCTTGATAACGGCGGCGAACCACTCTCGCATATTACCAAGCTCCAAGAAGCGATAGAAACTATCCTTGAACACGCATCTGTCGATGAATACCCTAAACTTGTCCAGGCGTTTTATGAGCCTAATGGCGTGCTCAAAGAAATTGCTCACCAAGTTCCACAAACAGAACAGCTCGAACTACCTTCAGAAATTCTTTCCCCTGAGCACGCAAGCACTCGTAACAAACTCAACACCCTCTTGCACACTGCTCACGCCGATCCGACAGCCACAGAGCACGCGCAAAAAGAACTACAGGATCTCCAGCAATCTTTTGTAAAAAACAATGTCGCACCCGATGTAGGTATACAAAATGCGGCCCCTGATGCAGTTCAAAATAGCACGACGCAGGTAACCGCAGCAAACAACGCTCTCTTCAAACAAATCGCTGCTGAGGCGCTCAAGCAAAAAATAGCTCCGATCAAACAGGATGCTGGCAATGCTTCACAAAATGCGCAACAAAAGCC
>JAJYDS010000018.1 GCA_021777215.1 bacterium | reverse complement strand
TTCATACACACCAGTATTGCAAAACACATCTCGCTTCGCAAACTAACGTTTGCTTTGCTCAAGCATATGATGACCATTCATCCCCAGGCTTAGAAAGCCTTGGGGTTTTCTGGTCATGTGAATAAAATAGACTTGCATAGAATAATAAGACTCCATTACACTAGACTTGTTAGATAAAAAATCTTTCTTATTATTTTAAAAAAGGGGATTCATGATGCATAAAAAAATAGCGGCGTTTATTTCTGGTGCAGCTCTAGTTGAGATAATCAATCATATGGCCTTAATGACCAATAATATATTGCCAATGCATTTTTGGGGGTTTATTATCTCAGAACAGATGAATCTCATCGTATTAGTTGGCTGGATTATAATATTCCTCTGCTCATTCTATTATGCTTGGCTAAAAAAAGATTAAGGATATTCAGTCACTTATGAACAAACCACTTGCAGTGGGCTCAATCGCACCTGATTTTTCCCTACCCGATCAAGAAAAAAAAGTACGCTCACTCAAAGAATTCAGGGGCTCATACGTAGTTCTCTATTTTTATCCCAAAGATGAGACTCCCGGCTGCACACAAGAAGCCTGTCAGTTACGCGATGACTTTAGCGCATTTACTGAGCAAGGCATTGTCATTTTGGGCGTCAGTTATGATTCGCCCGCATCACACAAAGCATTCAAAGAAAATCATCTTCTGCCATTTACCCTTTTGAGTGACTCAGATAAAACAGTGGCAAAAAAATATGGCGCCTACCGGTGGTTCATACCTTTTGCTCGACGAATAACCTATGTCATAGACCCACAAGGAGTAATCTGCGCCGTCATCCCCAACGTTGATGTCTCAACGCACGCATCACAGATTTTGGCCCTTATCGAACAAGATAAGAAGAAAAATTAAGTACACTTACCTTGATAAATTAAGTACACTTACGCGTATATAAAAAGAGATGATGAACAATTAAGCGTAGTTATACGAACAGTACGCATACCAAGGATACTAGCCATGAAAAAAATAACAAAGCTAAGCATCATTTCCATTGTTATAGTAGTCGCTCTGCTCGTACTCTGGCGCATCAAAGCAACAACGAACTTCACGATAGAGTGGCACGAAATTAAACCGCAAACCTTCTCTCAACTAAAACCCCTGCTCGAGCCACTGCCCGCCATAACAAGGCAAGCATTTATCCCCGCAGTAAAGCCGTACACCTATGCGAACGATCCTCGTTTGGCGCATATCGCTGAACAACCTGCTGAGCAACAATCATTAGTGGAACAAAAAGTTGTCGAGGGCATTACGCAATCATTGCAAAATGATTGGAACAAAAAAATAACCAACACGCTCCTCGGCCTAGAGAATAACGAATTGGCCGCCGCATATATAGCAATCGCCTACGATAGCGCGCATAAACCTCTTGGGTTCGCCTTATTCAAAGAAACTCCCATTTCAGAAGAACTCAAAAAATTAGTCAGCCTTACTCAAGGCTCCAGCGAACATATACTAAACACGCATGATGAGATCTTTGTAGATCTTCTGGCCGTTCTACCCGATATACAAGGCAAAGGAGTGGGCAAGGCATTGCTCTTGAGCGTACTCAACAACTGTCCCCACATAAAAAAAATATATCTCAGAACATTCGCCGACGATGCAAATAAAAAAACACAAGGTTTTTACGAACATGTCGGATTCACGTGTCTGCTAACCGGAACATGGGAAAGCACAGATACGGGCGACTTAAAACGAGAAAAAAGCTTATATCTCTATCAAAGACCTTAGAAAAAGACGTGATAAACAGAGCTGCCCTTTTTATCTATGACACGCCACCGAGACTATTTTTTGTATGCACATAAAAACATTCAGTGGTAAGAGGGGCCCGGCGTACAGATATTCCGTTCATTTGCCCCACATACTATCCAGCGCTACCCTGATTCCTATGACCAGCTAAAACCGAATATCATAGCCGCCACATCGAACGCTGCTAAAAAAGCTCGTAACGCTGGAGGATGTACTCACAGGCTTGGTCGATGCTATCGCCTTAACAATGCACCAAGAACCTACTATATCAGCGCAAAGAGCTCAGAAACCAGCAACCAGTATGCCCGCGCTGCAGAGAATAAGTAACTCTTGATTATCACCCGTGGGAATAGGTATCAACTACTCATTTATTTTTCTTTTTCTTGTTGCCGAGTTCCAGAATTCCCTTTTACCAAAACAACTGCAGGCTCTCTTGGTGTTGGTTGCTTGCTGCGAGCAAAAACAATACGTGTTGCTGGTACCCATCCAGCATCATCAATACGAGCTTCATTACGCTTTCTCGCTCTGAGAAAATGAAGATAAAACGGCACACCACTCACTGCAAATAGACTTGCAATTAAAAGTACTTGCAGCGGAGTCCCAACAATAACCCATAGGCAAAATCCCAATGCAAGAGCACCGCTCACTGCCGAATGAACAAAAAAGAGCGTATCCCCTCTTTTTGATAACAAAAGCTTGAAAAAAGCGAGGCAACATACCACATAGACAAACAAAAAGGTAACAACAGAAAAACCTATTATCGTAAATATGCGCTTTGCTAATACTTCGTTCGCGGTAAAAAGGAGTAACAAAACCATGCCGATGCAACTTATGGCAAGACTCCAATAGGGCGCATTAAATCTATTTTTTCGTGCAAAAAAAGATGGCAAAAAGCCATCCTGTGCAAGACCAAGAGCTACCTGTCCGCTGGTGAGCATCCAGCCATTGAGCGCGACAATGCAACTAATCGAGGCGATGACAGAGATCAGCACATGCCAATTCCCCCCAAAAAGTATACGTGCGGCATCAGCATAAGGCTCGCAAGAGTTCATGAGCTGGTCACCAGGTATGAGTCCCATTATGCCAAGGCTACTTATCAGATAAAGTACCCCGACACAGAGCGTTCCGAAAATCACGGCACGCGGTATTGTTTTGGTTGGATTTCGAATTTCGCCTGCTGAGGTTGTGGCCGTTTCAAGACCTACGAACCCCCACATAATAAGAAGAATAACCTGATTCAGCGTCTGCGGCAGGGTAAGATTCGCCACCCCAGGAGCAACACTAAAATGGGTTGGATCGAAAAAAAAGAGTGCGAAGAGCGGCATAATAAGGAGCGGGAAAAACCTGACGACTGCAAACACCAATCCTACGCGCCCAGCAGCTTGCACCCCAAAAAAATTTAAGGCGGTCACAATGACCATCAACAGTATCTCAAGCGCAATAGCATTTGGAGGTAAATAGCTGCTCATGAGTGGTTTTAGGTAACTAACACTCACCACAACAATTACAGCAGAGCTCACCCAGGAAATAACCCAGTAGGTCCACCCAGTAAAGAAGGCGAGCGTTCGCCCAAAAGCTTGCTCAACAAAGACATGGGGCCCTCCAGTCTTTGGGTACCACGTACACAATTGGGCAAAGACCAGTGCTAATGCACTTCCGCCCAAACAGGTAAGCGCAAGCCCCCCCAAATAGGATAGGCCGTACGGAGCCAAATTGGCCGGCAACATAAAAACACCCGAATCCATTTGGCACACAATCACCAGGGCAAAAACTGCCCAGAAACCCATTTTTTGGGACTGGAAAGGCGACGACTGTCCACTAACCCCCATCTAGCTCCTCTAGTGAGTTTTTCTTTTAACCGACAGTATTAGTCTAAAGCAGAACTATAACCAAGTCTATACCACTATTACAAGCAAACTTTAGCGGGTCGGCCAGGTAAACCGGCACCCCCGCTTAGGATTCTCTCTTTTTGTTCTTAATTTCTACTTTTCAAGTCTCATTTCACCTGAATGCCTACAATCTGTGGGGTATGCCCTAACTTCTCCATGCACACTAAAAAATCCTGCGGCGTGGTAACTAAGGTCATATCATTTCTCATGGGGTGGAAGCTGACCCAGGCGGCGCTCAAGGCATCTTCATCCAGGGCAAAACGCACTTTTTTCTCTGCATCAAACAAAAGACCATAGGGAGTCACTGAACCAGGGGTAAGCTTAAGAAGATCGAGCAATTGGTCAGGTTTACCAAAGGATAAGCGATCACCCCCTAACACTCTGCTTAATGCCGTGATATCAACCCGTTTTTCATCCGTAACACTCACCAGAAAAAACGCTCCTTTTTTATCCCTTAAAAATAACGTTTTAAAATGGGGTTCAGGAATTTTACCCGAGGTTGGCACACCATCAATTGCCGTTACCACCGGTATATCATTAACCGTAAAAACTGGTTGATGCTCATACACGTGATAAGGAATCTCATGATACTTCAAAAAATTAAATATGTTCTTTTCATCCATAAGTGCCCCTTGGTAAATTCCCGAATAACCATATGAGCCAGTATCCCGCATTGAGTTCTTTAAGGCAAGTCATTTCAACAAATATTTATCGTTATTCGATAATTTTTTGTTGACTTTCGATATAACAATACCTAAAATGAGTCTCGTGCTTGCAAGCCCAAAGAATAAAAAAGTATCTTCCTCAGAGAAAGGAAATCCAGTGCTTTTTATAAAAAAAATGGGTACAAAAATTACTACCGTGTTAACTGTCGCATCACTCATGACTCAAGCGCACAGCGTATTGCAAGAACTCGACCTTGCACCCTCTCTTGAAAAAATGACCACCTATCTGCGCAACAACCGCGCTGCGCTGCATACTGAATGTACGGCATTAGAATTCGATTACACTCTCTGGCACGAAAAAACATATGATGAAAAAGCATGGCAAGAGATCATGCAAGAATTTATCTCCTTATCCCGCACCTGCCAAGAAAGTGAAAAAAACAGACAAGACTCTCACTGGCTCGCCATGCTGGGAGAACCCATGCAATCAATGCTTGCTAAAACAACTGATACTGGCGCCGTCTGCGGACAAGTATCAATAAGTGCCGCTGATGAAAAAGTGCAACTTACCATGCGCATGTGGCCTAATACACCAGAAAAAAGCAATACAGAATGCTCCGCTAAAAACTGTTCTTGTAACAATCAAACATGCTGCTGCAAACAAGAAACTAAACAATGCTGCTCATGCAAAAATAATGGCACTGATAAAAGCACCTACTCATGCACCTCAAACATGTGCTGCCCAGCACCCAATGAGTGCTGGCACCAGACTCTCGATACGTTTATCGATTTTATGATCGCCAGCGTCACAAAAACAGAAGCTGAGTTTCTCAACACCTGCGGCCCAACAATCAATAAAACCATGCCACTTGCAAACACAGCCTCGGGTATCCATGGCGCCCTAGAAGCATGCCTAGGAGACAAAGAGAACCATCAGTTCATATCGGCTTGGAATACACAAAAAGATACTGCCTAACCAACAAAAAATAAAAAAATTAAAAAGGCAGAATTAGCTATTGTTGCATAAACTCCTACTGCGCGGGGCCGTATCATGCGGCCCCCGCTGTTTTCTGCCAATAGCCCCAGAAATATAAAATACATGCTATACTACAAACACAAAAAATACTCACAAATAAAACGGAGATACTCTTGAATCGATTAAAAACATTTGCCTCTTTTTTACGCATTTTATGTATAATCGCCATCCCTCTATTAGTCGCTCTTTTTCTCATAAAATGGTTTGGCGGCCCCATTCCTATCTATAGCGACGTCGATGACAGCATCAAACAGACGCGTCTGTATGCAGGAGTCGGCTACTGGTATACCGGCGGCATCACCTTGCCACCACTCATTATCAGACTGCTGGCAACAGCAGTAGACGGCGTATCGCTCGTTCTCTTTTCTTGGGGTGTTTTCTGCTTCATCAAGCTCCTTCGCCTGTATACCCTCAATGAAATATTCTCCGAAACAACAATGACCCTGTATGCAAAAATAAGCAGAATCCTCTTTGCCTGGACAATCTACAACCCCCTAAAATTCACTCTACTCAGTATTATCACGACGCTCGCACACCCGGCAGGAAAACGGGTAATCGCTCTCGCGATAAGCTCAGACGACCTTTATCATATTTTTATAACCGGTTTTTTTGTCTGGATAACTTCGATAATGCACACGGCGTACACACTCAAACAAGAACACGACTTAACCGTGTGAGCGTAGCATGAAAATCAAAATAAAATTAGACGAAATGATGGCCCGACGTAAAATACGCTTGAATGAATTAGCTGAAAAAGTTGGTATCACAGAAGCAAACTTGTCTATTTTAAAAAATGGCAAAGCTCGAGCTATACGCTTTTCCACACTTGAAGAACTGTGTAAAGCGCTTGAGTGTCAACCAGGCGATTTAATTGAGTACGAAATGGAATAACTTTATTTCGTACGAAGGTTATTGACGTAATCAACCACTTGAGTGACATTGACTAGCTTCTCAGCATCTTCATCTTTAATTTCGATGCCAAAATCTTCTTCGAGTTTCATAATAATCTCGACCAGATCAAGCGAATCCGCCCCCAAATCTTCCAAGGTCGCCGTTTCTTTTACATCATTTTTATCTATGTTGAGTTTCTCCGCTATGATAGCAGCAACTTTTGCAAAAGTATCGGCACGTTCAAATGCAGCCATTTATTCCTCCGTAGGAATTGTTTGCGTTGTAGGTTCTATAATCTTTTTTAAAACATCAATGTCTGATCGTTTATTAATCGCGATAATAGATTTTTCTGGATAAAGCATTTTTGCCATCTCACTCAGCTTGGTTCCCGGACCAACCTCAATGAGCACATCACAATAGGCAAGTCGCTCAAGTACGCGTGCCCAGACACTCGGATTATTCAAATTATTAATCACGTGATATTTTACGTCATCTGCCTTTTCTATAATCTGCGCATCTACCCCACTGAGTAATGGCACGGTTAGATCTTTAAAATCAACCTTCTCCAAATACATGGTCATATTTTTGACTACATTTTCCATAAGCGATGAATGAAGCCCTACTTCAAGCCCCAAACTGTCCAACTGCGCATCAGGAAATTGATCATATACCCAACGACGCACTTGTTCTACCGCATCAGCAAAACCAGAAATAACATTTTCAGTTGCACTTTTATAAATCGCCACCGATGCAACAAGATCACCGCGTGTCGCTTTGAAACATAAATCTTCAACAACCGAAGTCGGCACCCCACCTATACGTAAAATTGCCACTTCTTTGCCGTTTAACTCTTCCTGATAAAAAGCAGCATACTTATTGAGCAAATAAAGCCCGTCAGGGAAAGTAAAACCGCCGGCAGCAAAAACCGCCGCATATTCACCTAAATTGTAGCCGGCAACCACTGAAGACTCAACGCCCTCTTGCTTAAGCAAGGCATAAATTGATCCGCTGACAAGAAATAGTGCGGTATAGGCATTTTCCATACGCGCCAAGTCACTCTCAGAGGAAGCAAAGCAGAGTTTCACAAAATTGGTATTTAAACAATTTGAAGCCTCTTCAAAATATTCTTGCACCAAACGAGATTCATCGTAAAGCTCTTTAGCCATACCAACATACTGGCTTCCATAGCCAGGAAAAAGCATACCGATTTTCATACATCCCCCTCTCAAGACTTCTGTTTCAAAAAAGCAAGAAGAGCATGTATACGACGTATACTTTCTTCTTTGCCCAGCAGCGATAACAATTCAAAAACCCCCGGACTAGCTCCTTTGCCTACCAAAGCTATTCGTATCGGTTGCGCAAGTGCAACGACCTTAATTCCCTGCTGCGTGGCATATGCTTTCATCTCATTCTGTATGATTTCTAACGAAAAATTGTCCTGCATAGCAAGAGTTTTGACTATCTGAGTCAAATGTTCCGGTGTCTGGGCCATTATCCATTGATTCACATCAGCGACCACATACTCAGTCGGCCCATCATGGAATAGAATCAACTCATGCGCGAGCTCTTGAAGTGTTTTTGCTCGTTCTTTATAGAGTTTGATGATCGCTAATAGAATAGTAATATCCCACGATACAAGCTTTTCGCGTAAGTCAGGCATAACATCGCGAACGATACGCTCAAGCAATTCCTCCTCGCTGGTGGCACGCATATAGACCCCATTGAGCCATGTCAACTTTTGTATATCAAAAATAGCGCCTTTTTTACCTACCGCCTCCAAGGTAAAAAGATCAATCAGCTCTTGACGCGAAAAGACCTCCCGATCACCATGCGCCCATCCAAGCCGTACTAAATAATTCAACAAGGCATCAGGTAAAAAACCCATGCGCTGATATTCCGGAACCGATGTTGCGCCATCGCGCTTGCTTAATTTGTCCCCACTGGGCCCCAAAATAAGAGGCAAATGCGCAAATACCGGAGGCTGATAGCCAAGAGCACGATAGAGCAAAAGTTGTTTAAACGTATTAGTGATGTGGTCTTCACCACGAATGACATGCGTAATACGCATAGAAGCATCATCAACCACCACCACAAAATTATAGACAGGCCACCCATTCCCTCTGCGCTTATCCGGGCTTTCCATCCGCGTTCCTGAAGAAGTTTCATCAGACAGATTAAGCTCAGCAAGCTCCGCCGGACAGGCAGACCGTGCAATAATAAAATCATCAAACTGATCCAGCGCCACCGAAACGCGTCCGCGAATACTATCATCAAACGAGATATCGTGCAGATCTTGTGGCAGAGCAAACCGAATCACAAATGGCTTTTTTAGATCTTCTTCACTTACTTCTCGATTACGGCAGTAGCCGTCATAACCGACAAAAATATCTTCGTCAGCCGATACAGAGCCTCCCTTGCTCCCAAGAGAATCGTGCTCTATCCTGCCCGCCGCACCCGAACAAACGTTTTTTTTATTACGGGCTCTAATCTCCTGGGGCGTACAAAAACACCGATAGGCATGCCCGGCATGAATAAGCTTTTGTAACGCCTCCTGATAGACCGCAAGTCGCTGCGACTGAAATACCAATGGCTCATCTGATTCAATGCCCATCCAGGCAAGAGACTGCAAAATAGCCTTAACATATTCTGGCTTTGAACGTTCGCGATCAGTATCCTCAATGCGTACCAAAAAAGAACCGTGCGCATGGCGTGCAAACAGCCAATTAAACAAACAAGCGCGTAAATTTCCGATATGCAACATACCTGTCGGCGATGGTGCAAAGCGAACGCGAATCTGTTTTTCGTGACTCATACACACCTATATCAGTTTTTCAACGCTGTTTTTCCAATACAAGCCACATTTACGCTATTTGCGCAAGCTTTTCCTGTGCCAATGCAACCCATGGAGACTGCGCAAGAGCATCTTGTACTGGATTCAATTCTTTCTCACTTGTTTGGCTATCAATCAACTCTTGCCACACTGTTTTTGCCTGCGCAGTATCGTTGGCAATCCAATAATAGAGACCCAACTGATACGCGGCAACATCTCGATATGCATTTGTTTGATCATGTGCCAGATCGGTTAACAAAGAAAGCCCCGCATCACGCTGCGCAGTTAAATCAAGCTGCATAAGAGCACATTTGGTTTTATATAGCTGCACAAGGGGCGATTGTGCTGGCAATGCTGCCACAACGGCCTGCATTTTAGCAAGTGCTTCTTCTTTTTTTCCCTGACGCAACAATTGTTCTGCCTCATATACTAAAAAGTAGGGTGCCGCGGCCGTACGCGAATAGCGATCTGCTTCCGAGGAAAATGATTGCGCCACTTCCGACCAATCAACTTTTTCACTACGACGCGCGCCATATTCTTGAACATATTCAGACAAGAAACCAAATGCTGCTTCATTTTTGCTTCGCAGGTGACCACGGTACAAATACCATCCACCACCAACCACAATCACCACGGCAAAACCAATAGTCCAATAACGCGAATATTGCGCCGTCGGCGTTTTTTCCGGCCACAGTTCATGTTTTATTTCTTTACCAATATAACGCAATACATCTTTTACATCGTGCGTAGTCATACGAATCATCCTTTATTTTTAACGAGTAGTATTACAACACCCCAAAACGGTAGCACAGTTGTATAAAAAAATACAGCTGACTCTCTCAACCGTTTTCATCTTTTTTCTTGAATAAAGCACGCAGTGCGCGCACGAGAATATTCGGCTTTCTTTGTTGTTTGGCCAGATCGGCAAACTTTGCATTAAACTGCGCAATCAGTTTTTGCGATGCTACCTGTTGCGTAAACCTAAGACCATTTTCGATAGCAACTTCACTCGAACATCCATGGGCTACAATAACGGGATACCGAACCCCAAATAAAATAGCACCGCCTTTGTTCGCATAATCCAATCTTTTTTTAAGCCCACTAAAAATGGGAAAACTAAAAAAACCAACCAGACGCCGCCACCATGACAGGGCAACCTCGCGCTTAAGCCAATACATAACTGCCTGCGCCGTACCTTGCACGGTTTTTAGCATCACATTGCCAACAAAGCCATCGCACACAAGCACGTCCGCACGATCATCAAACATATCACGCGGCTCAAGATTACCTACAAACAAAATATTTTTCGTCTCGCTTAAGCGACCGTAGGCCTCTTTGACCGCCAATGATCCCTTGTATGGCTCTTGCCCATTAGAAAGAAGAGCCACCCGCGGACGCTCAATTCCTTTAATAAGCTGCACCCAGACAGAACCCATCAACGCGAATTGCTCCAGATGATCGGATTTTGCATCAGCATTGGCTCCAAGGTCCATACAAAAAAGAGAACCGGTTTTGCTAGGCAAAAAACTACCCAAAGCAGGTCGCAAAACACCTTCAGACCTTCCAATGAGCAGCGTTGCTGCCACAAGAACAGCACCCGAATTTCCTGCAGAAAAAAAGGCAGACGCTTTACCGTCTACCACTGCCTGCATCGCACGCACCAAAGAAGAATCTTTTTTCTTGAGCACCGCCTTTCCCGGCTCGTCACCCATAGCGACAACCTCGGAACAGTGTTCAATAGAAAGGGGCAGACGAGACCAATTACTATCAATCTCATCAAGCAGACGCTCTATCTGATGCCGATCACCAAACAAGCAACTGGCTATACCGGCACGCGCAGCACGCACTGCACCAAAGACGGCCGCTTTTGGCGCAAAATCACCACCCATAGCATCGACGGCTATCATGGTCACCTACTTTATTCAGCTGCTGGTGTTGGCTCAGTTTTTTGACGCGCTTGCATTTTCTCTTGCTGCGCTTTACGTGTTTGACCACGCTTGATCATACGTTCAAGCTTAGTCACCATCACTTTGACCCCTTTGTAGTGGCCACATTGTGCGCATACTTGATGCGGCTCAAGCGTTGAGCCACAGTTGCGACATGTTGCAAGAGCTTTTGCTTTAATACCTTTATTGGCAAAACGAGAATCTCTACGCGCTCGCGAGCGTTTTCTTTTTGGTACTGGCATGACATATCTCCAATAATCACGGACACATAATAATGCAAGGCATATACACCACCCTACATATCCCCCTATCCAAAACAGTTTCCTGTTAAGGAGTACTAGGGACTCTTATTTTTACAAAACACACATTTTCAAAAGAATTTTCATTGTAGACTTACAGAATATCGGATTTGCAAAAAAATAGCAAAAAGAGAGCGTCAAAAGCCGCATTTGCCCCCCAAAAACTATCCTTGACCAATCCACTTAGCGTATCCGCTGCCACAGCCCTCCCCTATTTTGCTCCAGACACCCCTGAATCTGTAATTCAAATAGCAATTCATGCAGCTGCGTAAATGAAAGTCCCGTCATAACCGCAAGCTCATCCAATGACTGCGGATGAGCGCAATAATGCAAAATCTGGCCCTGCGGCGTCTGAAGATCGCCAGCATCGGAAAAATCACTTTTTAGATCTGCGCTGGATGCCTTGGCCGTTCGGGAAAAACCGCAACTGTTCGCCTGCTCTTTCTCTGAAAAAAGTTTTTTACGCTGCGCCACCGCCAAACCGGCAGCAGACTCAAAAAGCGATGCCTGTATTTCCTGCTCATGGCGAGCCCCGCCGATAGGTGCCAACACTCCCCCATATTCTCCCATAATATCCTCAGCGCAGGTTACCAATTTCGCCCCCTGCTGAATAAGCGCATGACACCCCGCACTCACAGGATCTTCAATGGGACCAGGAACCGCAAAAACGTCTCGCCCCTGCTCTAAAGCGAATTGCGCCGTGATAAGCGCACCACTTTTAGCAGCCGCTTGTACCACAATACACCCTGAACTCATGCCAGCAATAATTCGATTACGCGCGGGAAAACTATAAGCGCTCGCATGCATAGTAAGCGGAAAGGGGCTTACCAAGGCTCCGCCATTTTCAATTATTTGTGTAAAAAGCGGCTTATTACTCAGCGGATAGGGATCAAGCAAACCTGATCCAAGCACGGCAATAGTCTGCCCTCCCGCATACAATGTTACCGCATGAGCCATGCTATCGGCACCAAGCGCGCCCCCACTCACAATCAAACATCCCTGCTTAACCAAGGGCGGTACAATAAGGTCAATCGCTTGCTTACCATACCAATTTGCATTACGAGAACCAACAATAGCAAGTGTAAGCGCAGGCTGAGCCGCTAAGGCGCCTTGCCAATAAAGCACCGGCGGCGGCAGATGAATATGTTTTAAAAGTTCAGGATATGTCGGTTCAAACAGGGTTGCCCACAAAATAGTATGCCGTTCAATACGAGCTAACTCTTGTTCTAAAAGAACAGTATCGCCCAAACCCTGTACTAATTTTTTCGCAATAAGCGGAGACAAACCTATATGCACAAAATCTGATTCACGGGCAGCATAGATGCCATTATTGCCCGCAAAAAGCCCCCGCTGCGCCGCCTGCTCCAAACGCATAACAGTAGCCGGGCCAACACCATCAATTAATGAAAGATGCAGAATTTCATAGCGTTGCAAAGTAGCCATACACAATCAAAAACACCCTCGAGAACCCTGTGCTCCTTTTATACAGCGCACAGAAAAAATCAAGGGTGTCTTTCTTTCTCAAATAACGTTTAACTCTCTAACCTACACTCTAAAGATATCATCATCCGTATCCGCCACATGATCCTGAAACACGGCAAAATCATCTTCTTGCGTTGTCTCAGAATCGGCTAAACCTGCCTCATTTTCCGCCGCCGTTGGCTCATTCAGGACCTCTGAAACCTCATGACTGGCTTGCCCATCAGCCGTGTGCTCATTATCGGCACCCAGAGCTTCCAATCCGCGTTGCTCAGCTGAAACTGCAGCGCCGCCGGTTCCCTTTTCGCCTTCTTCCTCTGTCGATTCTTCAAAGGCTACCACGTTGGCCAATTTTTGGTTCTCTTCAAGTCTAATCAAACGAACCCCTTTGGCCTGGCGACCCATCGTACGAATTTCAGCAGGAGATAAACGAATAATTTTACCAGCTTGATCAATCAAAAGGATATGCGACTCGGGACTAACCATGACCAGCCCGATAACAGGACCATTGCGCTTGTCTGTCGGAATAGTGCGGACGCCAACGCCACCTCTGTGGGCAAGACGAAAATCTTCCAGCAGCACTCGTTTACCATAACCATTTTCAGTGGCAAACAGAATCTCGCCGCCCTCACGCGCCACTTCCATGCCAACCACGCGATCATCACCCTTCATACGCATACCAATGACACCGGCAGCTTGACGCCCCATCGCACGCACTTCTCCCTCATTAAAGCGGATACCTTGTCCAAAGGCCGTCGCCATAATAATAGAATCATTACCAGAACTCTCGGCGCAAAATACTAACTCATCTCCCTCATTAAGACCAATAGCCTTAATACCGGTAGCGCGAATTTTGGCAAAGACTGATGCATGGGTACGTTTAATCAAGCCACTCTTGGTTGCCATAACAATAAACTTATCTTCCATGCCTCGCATACACAAAAGTTTGACAACTTTTTCATCAGCTTGTAGTGGCAACAGATTAACAATGGCACGCCCTTTTGCCGTACGTGATGCTTCGGGCACTTCAAAAACATTCATGCTATACACACGGCCGAGATTGGTGAAAAAGAGCAGTTCGTCGTGATTTTTGGCGACAAACAAATCCTGCACCACATCTTCCTCCAGTGCAGGCATGCCCATTTTACCTTTACCACCTCTATGCTGTACGCCATACAATGCAAGCTGAACACGCTTGACATATCCCTTCATAGTAAGAGTCACGACCACGTCTTCATCAGGAATTAAGTCGGCTTCAGTGAGAATATCGATGGCTCCTTCAATCTTAGTACGTCGCGCATCGCCATATTCCCGCTTCACCTCGGTCAATTCGTTAATAATTTCTTGTTTTAAAATCTCTTCATTTTGAATAATACTTTGCAGATGCGCTATCTCTTTTTTAAGCTCTTCAATTTCAGCATATATTTTTTCTTGCTCCATGCCCGTCAACCGTTGCAAACGCATTTCCAAAATAGCTTTACCTTGCTCAAGACTGAGCAAGAAACGTTTGTTTAATTTGGCAATAGCATCTTCAGCGGTCTTTGATTGCTTGATAAGCGCCACCACTTCATCAATATTTTTGAGTGCCAAAATAAAGCCTTCAAGCAAATGCTCGCGCGCTTTAGCCTTATTCAAATCAAAAACTGAGCGCTTATACACCACTTGTTTGCGATGAAATAAAAATTCTTGCAACAGCTGCCGCAACGAAAAAATAAGTGGTCGATTATCAAGAAGGCTGAGCATAAGAATCGAAACTGATGTTTGCAGAGTCGTATGCTGGTACAATTGATTAAGCACTACTTGCGCAACTTCTCCGCGCTTGAGCTCGATGAGCAAGCGCATACCTTTTCTATCCGATTCATCACGAATATTGGCAATGCCATCAATGGTTTTATCTTTCACCAAATCGGCAATACGTATGGCCAGCTCCGCCTTATTAACCATATACGGCAGCTCAGTAATAACGAGTGTCGTACCCTTTTTTGTCTCTTCAACTTCAACAACGGCACGCAAAGTCAGTCGGCCGCGCCCCGTTTTATAGGCATTTACAATGCCAGCGCGCCCACAGATAATACCGCCGGTAGGAAAATCAGGAGCAGGAATTAATTCAAATAATTTTTCATCAGAAATAGTTTCATCAGCAAGCAACGCAAGACAGGCATTAATCACTTCACCCAAATTATGGGGAGGTATAGAAGTCGCCATACCCACCGCAATACCGGTTGTACCATTTACCAAAAGCAGCGGCACCTTGCTGGGCAACACGGTTGGCTCAACAGTCGACTCATCAAAGTTTGGTACGAAATTTACTGTCTCTTTATCTAAGTCAGCAAGAATTTCTTGCGAAATTTTCTTCATGCGAATTTCAGTGTAACGCATAGCAGCAGCGCTATCACCATCGACAGAACCCCAGTTACCTTGTCCATCTAACAAGGGATACCGTTTTGAAAAATCTTGCACCATGCCAACCATGGTACCGTACACCGCTTGGTCACCGTGCGGATGGTATTTACCAAGCACTTCACCAACAACACGCACCGATTTATGATATGGCTTATTAAAATGGAACCCCAATTGGTTCATCGTATACAGCACTCGCCTATGCACCGGCTTTAAACCATCGCGCACATCCGGAATGGCACGACTAACCACCACTGACATCGCATAGTCTAAAAATGAATCCTTTAACTCATTTTCAATGAGCACCGGCTTGACACGTTTTGTATCTAGATCATTATGCACTGGTTCCATCGCACACACCCTTTATCGTCTAAAAAACCTGATACTGCCGCCCTTTTTGCAAGACCTCTTGCACTCCTATTTTTACTGTTCCCAGTATACACCGTTCGGAAAAAACCGACAAGCCAATTTTCAAAAAGAAATAATGAAATGATTTTTTTTGAAAAAATCATCCAGACGCTCGAAAACAGCCCTCATTTGCGCAACCTCTTGACCCACGTAAGATACCTATGCTAGAAAGAAAAAAATAATGATATACAGAGACAAGGGGAATATCATAGGCAATCACTCAACAGGATCAATGCACTCGCGCTCTTGCTTTGCATAAGTGCCATGCAAGCAGCCTCCTGGAAACTACCAAACAACCAATTACGCTACGATCAAGCATGTTACCTAGTCGCGCATAACGCATTTACCTACCGACCAAAATGGCTTTATGCCCAACAAGACCGGGATATAAAAGCACAACTAGCACACGGCATTCGTGGTTTCATGCTCGATGTCCATGCTGATGGATCAACGCTCAAACTCTGTCATGGCGACAAAAATAAAGCCTGCGATTTCCCCTATAGTCTGCAAAAAATTGGCAGCTTTGACACCCTAAAAGATACCTTAATTCTTATAAAAAAATGGCTTGAAAGCAACAAACAAGAAGTCGTCACCTTGTTACTGGAAGATTATGTTGACTCCAGAAATCTGCTCATACAAACGATCGATTCTGTACCCGGGCTCTCTAAGATACTCCTCACGCTCACCGATTGGAATCCTGCCCAACATTCCTACAATTGGCCTACTCTTGCTTGGATGCAAAAAAACAACAAGCGATTGGTCATCTTCACCGATAAAAGTGAAACCAAATATACCCCTCATATATGGCACTGGGTTATTGAATCAGGCTATAGCAGTTGGGATATGAACAAAGTAAATAGCGAGCGATCAGAATCAAAACGCTATAGCACTAGACCTCGAGGGCTCTATCTCCTTAATTGGTTTGGCATAGCAAGCAATGAAATCTCCTGCGCAATCAATAACACTGAATCAAAAATCATGATGCTTATAAAAAAAGGTATGCAAAAAGGATTAGCCAATAAACAATTCCCTAACTTTATCGCTCTTGATTTTGTCAATATTGGTGGCGGCATGGACGTGGTCAACAATATCAACAAAACTGCCTTGCTCTAAAAAAGTACTAACGTTGCAGCAAAATACTGACTCATAGCGCATGACAATTTTACAAACGACAGTGAATAGCCTACACTGTGTAGTGAGTAATTCTCTTATTTATTCCCTTAATGCGATGCCCAATTCATGGATTTAAAAAAAATAGCTTTACAGAGTTTTCCTCCTGAAAAAGTAAGAAATTTTTCAATTATTGCCCATATCGATCATGGCAAGTCGACGCTAGCAGATCGCCTTTTGGAAGTTACTGGCACCATCTCTGATCGAGAAAAAAAAGCCCAATTTTTGGATAAACTCCAAGTTGAGCGTGAACGAGGCATCACCGTTAAAGCCCAAACAGCTTCTATGTTTTATGAACATAACGGGGAAACATACCTGCTTAATTTGATTGATACTCCCGGACACGTAGATTTCAGTTACGAAGTTTCTCGCTCCTTATATGCATGCCAAGGCGCACTCCTATTGGTCGATGCTTCGCAAGGCGTAGAAGCCCAGACAATGGCCAACTTCTATCTCGCCTTCGACCAAGATCTGACCATCGTACCTATTCTTAATAAAGTCGATATGCAAGCAGCCGACCCCGAACGGGTAGCACACCAATTGGAAACGCTCTTTGACTTTAAAAAAGAAGAAATTATAAAAGCCTCCGCTAAAAGCGGCCTAGGTATTCAAGAAATTCTTCAAGCGATTGTTACCCGCATACCCGCTCCTAAAGGATCAACAGAAAAGCCTCTGCGGGCATTACTCTTTGACTCCTGGTTTGATGATTATCGCGGCGTAATCTGCCTCATCGCGTTGCACGACGGCATCATTCGCAAGGGCGACCTGATTAGTCTTGCACAAGTACACAAATCATATGAAGTTCTTGAATTAGGACTTATGTACCCAGAGCCAACCCCTATGGATGCGCTGTATCCCGGACAAGTAGGTTACCTCATTACTGGCATGAAGTCGGTCAAAGAAGCACGCGTAGGCGATACCATTTCTCACAAAAAAGAGCTAGTTACCCCATTTCCTGGATTTAAACCAGCTAAACCCATGGTATTTGCCGGTCTTTATCCCATCGACACAGAAGATTTTGATCAACTTAAAGACGCAATTGATAAGCTAACGCTCAATGACGCGAGTGTCTCCATCGAGAAAAAAACTTCTGCAGCTTTGGGCTTAGGGTTCCGCTGCGGTTTTTTGGGCTTGCTCCACATGGACGTTTTTAAGCAGCGGCTTGAGCAAGAATATAATGTCGCGGCTATAGCCACTGCACCAAGTGTGCTCTATAAAATAAAAATAAAGCACACCGGCGAGGTACTTGATATTGAAAACCCAGCCGAATTTCCGGAAGCAAATCATATAGAGGAAATTTTAGAACCTATTATTGATGCGACCATCATCGTACCCAAAGAGTACCTGGGCAACATCATAAAATTATGCGAAGATAAACGAGGTGTACAAAAAGAGCTTCGTTACCTTGATGAGCAACGCCTTATTTTGAAATACCGGCTCCCGCTCAATGAAGTAGCAACCGACTTTTATGACGACCTTAAATCAATGAGTTCCGGGTATGCCAGTTTTGACTACGAAGAAGCAGGCCATCAGGTTGCTGATCTAGTCAAAATGGACATCTTGCTCAACACCAAACCCGTCGACGCCCTTTCTATTATTGTGCATGAAGAAAAAGCTTACTATGTCGGCCGTGACCTAACGGAAAAACTGAGCAAAGTAATCCCGCGCCAGCTCTTTGAAGTCGTTATTCAAGCTGCAGTCGGCGCCAAAATATTAGCACGCTCCCGTGTTGCACCATTACGTAAAGACGTTACCGCAAAATGTTATGGCGGTGATATTTCACGTAAGCGCAAATTACTTGAAAAGCAAAAAGAGGGTAAAAAGAAGATGAAGCAAATTGGCTCTGTTGAAGTCCCTCAGGAAGCATTTTTGAGCATCTTAAAAAGATAACTATGATTAATAGTGCACGCGCGCTTATTTTCTGGTGTTGCCTCATGCCATGCATCGTACGTGCTCATGCTGCACCTACACTCTCTACACTTTTGTATCAACAACAAGACGTTCTCAAACAATCCTCGCACCTGTCTGCGCATACGCCAAAACGATCCTCTACTCGCATACCCCTTACATCCAAAGTTCCTTCAGTGCTGAGTACACTGGTACATGCCACTCCTCAAATAGCACAAGATTTTCTTCTGTACGCTGCTCTCGCCCTCGCGGTCAATGTTCGCGCAATACATACCATACTATGGCCCAATCCAAACAAATTAGATGTAGGCGCGCTCGAAGACCTTGCGCCAGCACAGCGGCATCTTTTTGAACAAGCAGCAAAAAAACTTGCTCTTGATCCCCAGACTATAACCATCAAGCAATGTTCTGAGTTAATCAAAAACCGCGGCAATGATGGCTGCGCCGCTGGCATGTCACTGCTCCTTGTTGATAAAAGTGAAGCACTGCTGCCACCAGAAGAATTTTCTTTCTTGGTAGCACATGAACTCGCGCATCTAAAAACAAAAGATACCCCCAAAAAGATGGCCGTCTCCCTACTGTCGTACATAAGCGGCATACTGATATCCTACAGACCGCTACAAAAATGTTTGCCAAAAGTGTCGAGTATCTCCACGCAACTGGGCGCACTCATTGGCTGTTATTTTTTTTCTCAATGGCTCTCAAATCTAACAACAAAAAAATACTCCTGCTACCAAGAAAAACAAGCAGATCTGACTGCTGTCGCCGGCTTGGGAAGCAAACAAGGAGCACTCAACTTCCTCAAACGTTGCCAACAAAGCAATCTGGCAGCACGAGCAAGCAATCTGCGGCAAGGCCAGACCCTAGAAGAAACTGGTGTAGATGAAGCAGGAAACAATTTATTTGATACGGAACATCCGCTGCTCAGCGAGCGCATAGCATATATAAATGCCGCACTTCCCAATTAATAAAAAACGGACTCAATGCGCCGACTTGGCCAACATTTTGAGACTTGCCACTCCTCTATCAATGACGTAGGACCAAATATGTGTTATACTGCGGACATTACGGTAACGTAACAAAAGGAGAGAATCATGTCTCAAAAAATAGAATCAACCACGGTCATTAATGATCATATATTTTCAGGAAATCTTTTTATTTTTCATGCCTTTGATATTGGCGATGATATCAACTTAGAAAAAATAGAAAAATCATCCAAGGTAACTCCTCTCTCCGTCTCTTTACCTAAATATTTTAAAAAATATCATACACCTCTGGCAATCCAATTACCTAAGCCCGAGATGAGTCCCGCATGCATTAGTTGCAAGGTACACAGTTTTGGCGCCGTCTCTCTCACCTATAAAATTCCTTTTAATGACACCTTGGACAACATAAAAAGAAATCTGGAACGGCTTGACTTTCAGTACCAAGAACGGAGCCTGGCTGACGTTCGATCCGTCTTTGATACAATTCAAGGATATATCGCGCAACCAAAATTTTTTCAGACAAAATCATCGTATGTAGTCATTCAAGTTAATCCAGAGCCTGAGAACATAACCATTACCGAATTAAAAAATACTTGCGGCGGAATTATCGCCTCTGCACTTCGCTTTGAAACCAAAGTACTTTCTGAATATCAAAAAAATGAAATATTAGATTCAGCTACCGGCTACTTTCGTGGGGATTTAATTATCATTGATTCTGATGCAGCCTTTGTTTATGATGAAGAGTATGAAGATCATTTAGACATTTTTGAATTTGCCAATATACAACTGCTCGAATTACGTTATTTCGATCGTGTTCTCGATCAAAACCTCAATCTTATTTACGAAGGCAAAGCTCTCAAACTGCCTATTCGCGCGTTCATACCGATTGGCGATCTTTTTGTTCGCGATCCACTTCCCGGTCTTGGCAAATTAAAAGCTGATATATCCGTTATCGTAGAACGATTGGAAGACAGTATAAAAATTGCAGGACAACCATATCTTTCTGAATTGTACACGCTCTTACAAGAGCGCTTAGATATAAAAAATTGGTACGCCTCAATCGATCGAAAGCTGGCTATTATTCGCGATATCCAAGTTGTCTATCAACACAAAACAGAAGTCATTCGCGAAAACATTCTATCTCTCTTAATTGTGATTTTAATTTTCATTGAGCTTATGGTGGGCATTTTAAGCTATCTTAAATGAGCAATTTTTAATCCTCTCTTTTTCAAAAGAGCAACTCAGCGGGAATTATGCTCCACGCATGCTTTTCACTAAAATTTATTCGTTGACAATATTTTTTCTTCATGGTTTGCTTTTTAGCAAAATAATTGTAGTCATGACTCAAAAAAGGAGATACATGAAGAAAAGCGCACTCGCAATTCTCAAGGCGCTTCTAGTAATGATTTCAGGAATAACATTCTACTGCTCAGCCGATGAAGCCTGCCTCGTCCCAGGCTCTTCTGGTGTTCGCCAAATTGTTGCCGATATTGCAGTGCCAAAGCTCTGTTCTATTGACAGCAAGTCAGATCTCATTGTTACTGAAGCATGGTCTATTGAAAGCAAAGCAGAAATTATTTCCAGTAAGTTGGATCATCTCAGCTTCAATGTAACGTTTTCAGGAAATCTCTCTACCGTTGAAAGCAAGCTGGAGACAATCATCAATGAAAACTGGTCGATCGAAAGTAAAGCTGAGGTTATCTCTAGTAAGATTGACGAAATCAATACAAATGTGAGCAAACTGGATGCAGCAATAGCGGGAATTGCTCCCGATATTCCCGCCATAAAAGCAGAAACCTGGTCAATCGAAAGCAAAGCTGAAGTGATTTCCAGTAAGATCGACTCGCTTCAATTCAATATAACAGCCACTGTTGATCTTTCTACTGTCAACAGCAAACTCGATATCATTATCGATGAAAATTGGTCTATCGAATCTAAAGCTGAAGTCATCTCCAGTAAGATCGATACAATCCCTGGCCAAATCACCCCAGAGTTGTGGAGCATCGAGAGCAAAGCTGAAGTTATTAGTTCTAAAGTTGATTTGATTGGCAATGACAAAACTGAACTATGGTCTATCGAATCAAAAGCAGAAGTTATCTCCAGTAAAATAGATACAATTCCTGGTGCAATTTCTCCTGAGTTATGGTCCATCGAAAGCAAAGCAGAAGTGATCAGTTCTAAAGTTGATACTCTCGGCAGTGACAAAACTGAACTTTGGAGCATCGAAAGCAAAGCCGAAGTAATCTCCAGCAAGATAGATACAATCCCTGGTGCAATTTCTCCTGAATTGTGGAGCATTGAAAGCAAAGCAGAAGTTATCTCCAGTAAGATCGATACGATCCCTGGTGCAATTTCTCCTGAGTTATGGTCCATCGAAAGCAAAGCTGAAGTTATTAGCTCTAAAGTTGATACTCTTGGCAGCGATAAATCAGAACTCTGGTCGATAGAATCCAAAGCAGAAGTGATTAGCAGTAAGATCGATACGATCCCTGGTCAAATAACTCCTGAGTTGTGGAGCATTGAAAGCAAAGCAGAAGTGATCAGCTCTAAAGTTGACTTGATTGGTAATGACAAAACTGAACTCTGGTCGATAGAATCCAAAGCAGAAGTGATTAGCAGTAAGATCGATACGATCCCTGGCGCAATCTCTCCTGAGTTGTGGAGTATCGAAAGCAAAGCAGAAGTTATTAGTTCTAAAGTTGACACTCTCGGCAGTGACAAAACTGAACTCTGGTCAATCGAATCTAAAGCTGAAGTGATTAGCAGTAAGATCGATACAATCCCTGGCGCAATTTCTCCTGAACTTTGGTCAATCGAATCCAAAGCAGAAGTGATTAGCAGTAAGATCGATACGATCCCTGGTCAAATTTCTCCTGAACTGTGGTCCATCGAAAGCAAAGCTGAAGTTATTAGCTCTAAAGTTGATACTCTTGGCAGCGATAAATCAGAACTCTGGTCGATAGAATCCAAAGCAGAAGTGATTAGCAGTAAGATAGATACAATCCCTGGTGCAATTTCTCCTGAACTGTGGTCCATCGAAAGCAAAGCTGAAGTTATTAGCTCTAAAGTTGACTTGATTGGTAATGACAAAACTGAACTCTGGTCGATAGAATCCAAAGCAGAAGTGATTAGCAGTAAGATCGATACGATCCCTGGTCAAATAACTCCTGAGTTGTGGAGCATTGAAAGCAAAGCTGAAGTTATCAGCTCTAAAGTTGATACTCTCGGCAGTGACAAAACTGAACTCTGGTCTATCGAAAGCAAAGCTGAAGTCATCTCCAGTAAGATAGATACAATCCCTGGCCAAATCACTCCTGAGTTGTGGAGCATCGAAAGCAAAGCAGAAGTGATCAGTTCTAAAGTTGATACTCTCGGCAGTGACAAAACTGAACTTTGGAGCATCGAAAGCAAAGCCGAAGTAATCTCCAGCAAGATAGATACAATCCCT